>JAAYTH010000145.1 GCA_012523785.1 Bacillota bacterium
ATGTACCGCTTTAAGGTGGAGGCCGGGGGACTGGGTTTTCATGCCGGCAGCAAAATATTGCGGGTAATGGATCAGGGGGGGCAGCTGGCGGAATTGGGTTTCATCATGTTTGGTTTGAGCGGTACGGGTAAAACCACCCTCACCATCCACGATCATGGTTTGATCGGGGAAGAAGGCACTATCATTCGCCAGGATGATGTTGTCCTCATGGATGCAAAGGGACACTGTTATGGTACTGAAAACGGGTTCTTCATCAAAACTGAAGGCCTGGATGAGGGGCAGAGGGTTCTTTATAATGCTGCCACCGAACCCCGGGCCAGCTTTGAAAATGTAATGGTCTATGAGGATGGTAGCATCGACTTTGACAATGTGGAATTGACCTCCAATGGTCGAGGGGTTGTTCCCCGTCGCGATGTAGAAGGGACCGATGATATCATTGATCTACCCAAGGCCCATAGGGTAATCTTTATAACCCGGCGGGATGACATTATCCCCCCGGTGGCCAAATTAGATCCGATCCAGGCGGCGGCCTATTTTATGCTGGGTGAATCAATTGAAACCTCTGCCGGGGATCCTACTAAGGCCGGTCAGTCCAAACGGGAAGTGGGCACTAACCCCTTTATCGTTGGCTCCGAAGCCGAAGAAGGCAACCGCTTCTTGGCTATTTTGCGAGATAATCCTGATATGGAATGTTACCTCTTGAATACCGGTAGTGTAGGAGCCAAAGGTGATTTTGCCGGGGAAAAGATAACCATCTCCGCTACTACGGATATTATGAAGGCCTTGGCAAAGGGTGGCATCACTTGGGCCAAGGATCCCGACTGGGGCTATCAGATTGCCCTTCAGGTGCCGGGGGTTGAAATGGAAAAGTATGACCCCCGCCGCTACTACACACCGGATGAATATGGGGCTTTAGTGGAAGAATTGCGCCGGGAACGCCGCCAATGGCTGGCCCAATTCCCGGGGTTAGATCCAGAAATTTTAGCGGTTGTTGAATGAGAAAAAATGCAAAGGGGCGGCATCTGACCGCTCCTTTTAATTTAAAGGACAATCATATTTTGTTTTTTATCCCAGCGGGGAACTGCAGTGTAAATATTTTCTTGTAAGCAATACATAATATCAGCCTCTAAACCCATATCCACCAGGCGTTGATAGTGGGAGGCCTGGGAAATGAGTTGCAGGATTCCCTTGCGATGGGTCCGGTAAAGATGCAGTAGGGTGTAGGCTAGATCGCCCAATTGTGCCCCAGGTTGCAATTTCCTCAGGTACTGGAGGAGCATTCCGGCGCAGGCGGCATCGTCTAAAGAATAGCGGCCCCTGGTTCCGGCACAGAGGAGATAAACATCCTTCCCAGCTTCCCAGGCCCGGCGGGCCGCAGCCCGGGCATTGAGAAATGAAGCCAATAATAGGGTTTGGGCGGACAAGGCCCGGTTAATGGCCCGGGTGCCATTGGTGGTGGTAAAGATTATGGTTTTGTTTTTCACCACTTCCCTAACATAAGCGCGGGGAGAATTATCCAGGTGAAAGTTGGGTATTTTTAGGGCTTTTCTTTCACCACCCAGCAGGTATGTATCCGGGGCAAAATCAGAGGCCCGCCGGTGGGCTTCTTTGATGGTCAATACGGGCAGCACCTGGCTAGCTCCGTTGGCCAGGGCGGTGGTGATGGTACTGGTTGCCCGGAGGACATCGATGACTAAAACGGTTTTCCCTGCCAAAAGGTCTGTACTGGCTGCTTCAGATGTGGGAAAAACATCCATGAACATGCAAACTTCCTCCCTATCTTAGTGTAACACTCAAAACTATCATCGCTATAATTATAACACATCATTCTCCGCCGTTTTTCCAATTCCCCTTTTGTTGTCTTCATTTGGGAATAATGCCCTTGGTTGGGCCCACTAGCAATGAAATAAAATATATGCTATTATGTTCGGCCATTGTTAAGATGCATTTTTAACAATGATCTGCATATCTCCACCACAGGATGGTACCAAGCAATCCCAAGGCCCAGGTGATGAGGACAATTAGATAACTTGTGACTTTTAGTATTGCTTGTTCCCCACCGGCGAGGCCAGCAGCCAATGCCGGGATAGACCAAGGGAAAAACTCACCATAACCGATGGCGGCTACGACTTGTGCCAAGATTAGGGTTAGAATAACAAACCCCAGGGGGGCTAAGTAGCCTCCCGAGGCGCTGGCTATAAAGGCCACCGGTGCTGAAAGTAAAACAGTCAGGAGGGAGGAGAGGAGAAAAAGGAAAACACCTTGTTTTATGGTCCCGGGGGACAAACCGGGTAGCTGTACAAACAATCCCACGATCATACTAAGGGCCAATACATAAAGGCAAAGAAACATGCACCATAAAGCGGCGACAATAAATTTCGCGCTTACAATCCTTTGGCGGGGGAGGGGCAGGGCAAGTAAATCCTTGATAGTTCCATCAGAATATTCGCGGCCAAAGATCCAACTCATGACAAAACCAAAGACCATCAGCCCCCCTATTGCAATTGCCTGGGCCAGCAGGCTGAAGTAAGAGGGCCAGTCGGCTGTACCGGCTATCTGGGCTTTAGCAGAGAGGAATCCCAGCTGATGGGCTAGGGAAGGATCCTTCAGAATAAACATAAAAAACCCACCCATAAAGGGTACGAGGGTTAAGGCTAGTAATGTCATTACAGGCATGTTGGATTTGAAAAGTTTCTTTTGCTCTACAAGAACACAGGTGGCCAGTTTAGGCATCGGTGCTCGCCTCGCTTTCCTTTATAAGCCTCATAAAGTACATCTCCAAGTTCTCCTGTTTAACCTTGAGAAGTGTCGGGGGATGGCCGGCATTACAAAGCAGGGTGGCAACAGCCTCTGGATGTTGTACCGCCTTTTCCTGCCTGATTTCCAAAACACCCGAATCCCCGGTCTTTATTTTCCCCTGAAGGCCGGCCCGGGAAAGAATTGATTTGGCAGCCTTCTTATCGTGGGCATCCACAAGGAGGGTTTTATGTAGTTGTTCATCCAGCTCCCCGGTCCTCATCTGTTTTATTAGCTGACCCTGGTGGATAATTCCTATTTGTGTAGAAACCCGGGAAATCTCATCTAATTTGTGACTGGACATGAGGATTGTTACCCCATGATTATTGCTTAAATCCCGCAACAAGTGGCGAATTTCTATTATACCTGCCGGATCTAGGCCATTTGTCGGCTCATCAAGGAGTAGTATTTTGGGTTTATGAATCAAGGCTTTAGCCAATCCCAACCGCTGCCTGTTGCCAGTTGACAAATGCTTGGCCTTTTTAGCAGCCTGGTCCCTAAGCCCCAACTTTTTAATAATGTCTTGTACAGGGCCCCTCCCGGTGATTCCCCTTAATTGTCCCATGATCTGCAAATTTTCCCTGACTGTTAGCTCGGGATAGGCCGGGGGTGTTTCCACAATATAACCCACATCACGCCAAATATCAGGCTTGCCGGCATCCACCCGGCGGCCCTGCAAATAGCAGTGGCCAGAGGTGGGGGTAAGCATAGCCAGGAGCAGGCGAATTGTGGTGGTCTTACCGGCGCCATTTAGACCTAAAAACCCGAATATTTCTCCCCGACCAATGGAAAGGGAAAGATTATCAACTGCACGTAACTCCTTAAACTTTTTTGTCAGTCCCTTTGTTTGAATCATTATGTCCGGGATTTTCCCTCCTTTC
>JAAYTH010000146.1 GCA_012523785.1 Bacillota bacterium
CGTTGATGTCTAGGCAGCCGGCCAGGATGCGGGGCTGGTTGGCTACTATGCCTACTGTCCTGCCGTTGAGGCGGGCATAGCCAACTACTATGTTCTGGGCATAGTAGGGGTGTACTTCTAAAAAGTCTCCCTGATCTACAACCCGGGTGATGACATCCCGGACATCGTAGGCCCGGTTCGGTTCCGGGGGAACAATATCCCTTAAGGTCTCGTCCGTGCGCCCGGGGTCATCCCCTGTTTCTAGCAAGGGGGGATCCTCCAGATTATTATTGGGCAGGAAGGACAAAAGACGGCGAATGGATTGGAGGCATTCTGCTTCTGTTTTAGACTTAAAGTGGGCCACACCGCTGGTAGCGTTGTGGGTCATGGCCCCACCCAGTTCCTCGGGGGTAACATCTTCTCCCGTCACGGCCTTAATAACTTGGGGGCCGGTAATAAACATATAGCTGGTACCTTCCACCATAAAGACAAAGTCTGTCAGGGCCGGTGAGTATACAGCGCCACCGGCGCAGGGACCCATAATAACTGAAATCTGGGGAATTACCCCGGAAGCAATGGTGTTGCGATAAAAGATTTGGCCATAGCCACTTAAGGCGTCTACTCCTTCTTGTATCCGGGCCCCGCCGGAATCATTGATACCAATGAGGGGAGCGCCGGTTTTTAAGGCTAGGTCCATGACTTTACATATTTTGCGGGAGTGCATTTCCCCCAAGGAACCACCGATGACGGTAAAATCTTGGGCAAATACGTATACAGTGCGGCCATCAATGGTGCCATAGCCGGTGACGACCCCTTCTCCGGGGGCCTCTACTTCCTCCATGCCAAAGTCAATACAGCGATGCCGGACAAAAGCGTCTAGTTCCACAAAGCTGTCGGGATCCAATAATCCCTCTAGTCTTTCCCGGGCCGTCATTTTACCCTTTTCGTGCTGCCGGGCTATTCGTTTTTCTCCACCCCCGGCGGTGATCTTTTGTTTCCTGCTGGCAAGTTCTTCTAGGAATGTTTCTGACATCAACTCATCCTCCTTACCAAATAGTATTTCTATACCCACCGATACATCACAACACCTAAAACCAAGGGGGTTGCAAAGCACTAGCAAGATTGTACTATTTTATCCCTCAAAAGACAAGTATCTCTAGTCAGCTCGTTCACAGAGCTCGATTAAAACCCGATTACTGCTCCGGGGGTGCAAAAAAGCAATGCGAGCTCCCCCCGCACCCGGCCGCGGTGTTTTGTCGATGAGCCGTATCCCGGCAGCCTGGGCCCGGGCCAAGGCTTCCTCGAGATTGTCAACCCGAAGGGCCATATGGTGTATACCCTCTCCCCTTTTCTCAATAAATTTCGCCACCGGACTATCCTCTGTAGTTGGTTCCAGTAGTTCCACTTCACTGTCCCCAACAGGAATAAAAGCAACCTTTACCTTTTGGTCCGGCACCTCCTCTATATCGGTAACCTCTAGCTGTAAAAAGTCGCGATAAATTTCCGCGGCTTCCTCAAGATCCTTAACGGCAATACCAATGTGATCAATCCGGGTAACCTTCATGGGAAAATACCTCCTTTCCTTCATTTGGCTAAGAAGGGCCCCAGAAGTTCAAAGGCTGCTGTATAGGGATCCTTCTCCTGGGCGATAACCTCTTCCACAACAGTGTTTATCTTTCCTTCCCCCGCCCAAAAAGTCAGCAACCTATCCCGCAGGCCTTCTTCCACAATAGCCATGATCTCCGCTTTATATCTAGCCTTCCTACGGGCCCTTAACTCACCGCTGTCGTGCAAATAACGATAATGTTTTTTAATCCCCTGTAAAAGATCGGCAATGCCTTCACCAGCATTGGCCACAGTCGGCAAAACCGGTGGCCGCCACTTTATTTCCTTTGTGTTCAGATCAAGCATCATCTCCAACTGCATCTTTACTTGGTCAGCCCCGGGACGATCCGCTTTATTCACGACAAAAATATCCGCTATTTCCAGCACACCGGCCTTAATTGTTTGGATGTCATCCCCCAAGCCCGGGACCAGGGTAACCATGGTGGTGTCTGCTATCCCGACAATATCTACCTCCGACTGTCCCACCCCCACAGTCTCCACAAAAACATAATCCATACCGGCCGCATCAAGTATTTCAATGGCACTGTGGGCAGCCTTGGCCAAACCCCCAAGGCTGCCTCTAGTGCCCATGCTGCGAATATATACACCCGGATCAGTTGCCAAATCCTGCATCCGGATCCTGTCACCCAAAATGGCTCCTCCAGTAAAGGGGCTGGTAGGATCAACTGCTATGATTCCTACTGTCTTTTTCTGCTGCCGCAGTTTCTTTGCCAACTTGTCCACCAAGGTGCTTTTCCCAGAACCCGGCGGCCCGGTAATACCTATTACCAAGGCCTTCCCCGTATGGGGATAAAGAAGTTGTAAGTTAGGAATGGCCTCTGTAGGTTGATTTTCTACAATGGTAATCAGGCGGGCCAGGGCCCGGCGATCTCCGGTAAGTATGCGATTAGCAAGGGTCACATTTTCACCGCCTGTCTTAGGAGCTGCTATTACTTTTGTACTTGCTCTTTAATGAAATCAATTACAGTTTCGGTAAGGGCACCGGGGGTAAAAATCGCCGCTAGACCGGCCCTTTTCAGGGCGGGAATATCCTCATCGGGGATAATACCACCACCAATGACCAGAATATCCTCGGCTTCATTATCCTTCAATAACTGCATAACCTTGGGAAACAAGTGGGTGTGGGCTCCGGAGAGAATGCTCATACCGATAACATCCACATCTTCCTGAATCCCCGTCTCCACAATCTGTTCCGGTGTTTGTCGCAGTCCAGTATATATCACTTCCATTCCCGCATCCCGTAAGGCCCGGGCCATTATCTTTGCGCCCCGATCATGGCCATCTAACCCCGGCTTGGCAATTAAGACACGAATAGGTCTTTCCCTCATCCCCTTCAAACCTCCTTCTCCCTATCACTATACCTTAAGCCTAAAAGATTACAGAGGTCTCATATTCCCCAAAAACCCCGCGTAAGACATCACAAATTTCACCGATAGTGGCATAAACTTTAGCCGCTGCAATGATGGGTGGAAGTAGATTTCCGTCGGACTGGGCTGTTTCTTCCAACCGCTTTAGGGCCGCTGCCACAGCTTCCGCATCCCTATCTGCCTTGAGCAATGCTATCCTTTCCTTCTGATATTCACCTACAGCCGGATCAACCTTGAGGAGCCCTTCGGGGAGGGTCTCCGCCTCCAACTGGAATTTGTTGACCCCGACAACAACCCTATCCTTAGATTCCACGGATCTTTGATATTGATAGGCACTTTCTTGTATCTCCCGTTGCATAAAGCCCTGTTCGATGGCCTTAACCGCCCCACCTAAGACATCAATTTTTTCAATGTATTCCCGGGCCTCGGTTTCAATTTTATCCGTCAGGCTTTCTACATAATAGGAGCCGGCCAGTGGATCGATGGTGTTTGTAACCCCACTTTCGTGGGCAATGACCTGCTGGGTCCGCAGGGCAATCCGCACCGAGTCTTCACTGGGCAGGGCCAAAGCCTCATCCCGGGAATTAGTATGAAGGGATTGGGTACCGCCCAAGACGGCGGCCAGGGCCTGTAGAGTTACCCGGACGACATTATTATCAGGTTGTTGAGCCGTGAGGGCACACCCGGCGGTCTGAGTATGGAATCTCAACTTCGAGGATCTGGGGTTCTGGGCCCCAAATCTTTCCTTCATGATCCGGGCCCACAGCCTGCGGGCAGCACGGAATTTCGCCACTTCCTCCAACAAATCCATCTGGGAATTAAAAAAGAAGGAAAGGCGGGGGGCAAAATCATCCACATCAAGGCCAGCCTCAATTGCCGCCTCCACATAAGCTATGCCATCTGCCAGGGTGAAAGCAACCTCTTGTACAGCCGTACAACCCGCCTCCCGAATATGGTAGCCACTAATACTGATGGTGTTCCAGTTGGGCAGATGGGCTGCACAATAGGCAAAGGTATCAGTAATTAGGCGCATGCTGGGCTGGGGTGGGAAAATATAGGTACCCCGGGCTGCATACTCCTTCAATATATCATTCTGTATTGTCCCCTTGAGTTTTTCCGGACTAACCCCCTGTTTTTCAGCCACGGCAATGTACATGGCCAATAAAATTGCCGCCGGAGCATTTATGGTCATGGATGTACTGACCTTGTCCAGGGGTATACCCCCGAAGAGGACTTCCATATCGGCCAAGGAATCAATGGCTACCCCGACCTTGCCCACTTCCCCCTCTGCCAAGGCATGATCTGAATCATAACCAATCTGGGTAGGAAGATCAAAGGCAACACTTAAACCCGTCTGGCCCTGTTCCAAAAGGTATTTGTAGCGCTTATTTGATTCCTCCGCCGTGCCAAATCCGGCATATTGGCGCATGGTCCAAAGACGTCCCCGGTACATTGTGGGTTGAATACCCCGGGTGTAGGGATATTCACCGGGCATTCCCAGATCTTTTTCATGGTCCAGATCAGCCGTATCAACGGGAGTATATACCCGCTCCACCGGAAGGTCCGAGAGGGTTTTAAAATCCCTCCTCCTCTCGGGGAAACGATCTAAAACCTTTTTTAAAGTACCTTCTTCCCATTTCCGTTTCCTTCCTTTAATCTTATCAACTTGCCTCTTGTCGTACATCTTGCCAGTACCCTCCCTTTTACAATCATTTTGCCAGCTGCTCGCAACCCAGCTGGAAACCGATTGCAAGAGCCTGCCGGTTTAAATCCTCGGTTCCCGGAGGTACCCGGTCTAATACCGCCGCCTCCAAGGTTTCCCGGCCCACCAGATCTGTGAGCTGGGCAGTTGCCCCCAGGGCGACAATATTAGCCACAATAACCCGGCCCAACTTTTCCCGGGCCAATTCCGTAATGGGCAGTGAGTAAACCTCCGCTTCTGTCTCTGGAATCTCCTTCACATAATAGGAATCCACAATAAGAATACCATCACTGCGCAGTTCTTCCCAATATTTATCACAAGCTTCCTGACTCATGGCCAACAGTACATCAGGCTCTTTAACCCTAGGGTAGTCAATGACAGCATCACTTATAATGACCTCCGCCCTGCTGGCACCACCCCGGGCCTCGGGCCCATAGGATTGGGTTTGAACAGCGTGTTTTCCCTCTTTTATGGCGGCATCAGCCAAAATTACCCCC
>JAAYTH010000021.1 GCA_012523785.1 Bacillota bacterium
AGCCGGGCCAATATAAAACAAGGGAAAATAACAGAAGGAGAACCTTGCCCGCTGGTTCCTTAAGGATCCTTTGCCCCACCCAAGATGGTACAACTGCTTGGCACTAGAGAAAAGTAAAGCCGTGATCCGGGCTAAATAAAGTCTGTCGTTATTTTTTCAACAACACTGAACAACACAATATTCGCTAACAGTAAAATAAATCCTTCTTTTACAGTAAAGAAATAATAAATTCTACTCTTTACATCAACAGGGGCCATAAGTAAATCAGGCGGGCCAAGGCCTGGGAAAAGGGCATCCATTTCCCACCCCCTGCCACCTGTTGGCGCAATTCCACTAAAGTTGCCTCCAGATCTCCCGGCAGTAAACAAACCTCATCCCACAGTTGGGTTGTGGTCTCTGGGGACACTCCCTGGATAGCATCTGACAATATCCCTATTTCCCTGGCCATTCGATCAAACTCTACCTTTCTTTGATCGGTGGCTATTCCACTTGTAATGTGGGTTAGCCAAAGGGATTCCATTTCAGTTATCAATTCCTTGGTTTTCCCCAGGGCTTGTACAATCTGTTCATAGCACTCCTCCTCGGCAGAAGAGTAAGTAAGGACAGCCTCCGGCAAGGTCTCTACTATCACCAGGGGTTCCTCGGCCAATACATCCTCTAGGGGGGCCAGGTTGGCAATAAACTCTTCGGCCCCACTTTTATAAGCAAACAATCCTATACTAACCCGATACATATCCCCACTGGCGGATATTAGGCCCCTGAAACCCAGCTCCCCCAGCTCTTCCAAAAAGGCCCCGGCATTTTCCTCCTGGCCAAAGGCCCCAACTTGTACCCGGTGGTATTGGAGGGGGGAAATCCGGGCAGTCAATGTATCATCGGAATCAGGAGCAACCATTTCAGCACTATTATCTTCCTTCTGGACCGGGGGGATTTCATCTTCGTTTCCAACTGGGGGAAGGATAATTTCTTCTTCACCTTTCTCCTCCCCCTCTATAGTTGTTTCCGGTCGGATACGGGTCTTCAGCACACGGCTTATATAAAATTTCCCCAGCCATACGCCCAACAAAATAGCTAATAAGGCACCTACTATAACCTGTAGCAATATAAGGGGTATCCCCCCCACTTTGGAAACATTGCGGGCCCTTCTGCTTCGGCGTGACATTTCCTTCATCCACTCCTTGACTTTTGCTGCCCCTTAGCAGTTCGACTTAGATGGGGATAATTCCTTCTGAAAAAGCGACATCCTTTTAGACATCTTGATTTTATCGGGCGAAAAGACAAGGAACTATCACATTAGGGAGAAACAACCCTCTACGCCATTACTGCCACCATAGTAATAAAATAAAAAAAGCGCCGCCCACGGCGGCGCCCCCTTTATCATTTGTGGGGGTCCGGATCATCATCTACCTGGGGTCTCATGGTCTCATAAATTTTTGCTTCCTCTATTGAACGTTCCTTGGCTGAGTCAATGACCTGCTTTTTCTTTTTCTTTTTAGCCAATCCCTGTCCCTCCTTTGCTCCATGGCTTTCATATTTTGAGCCCACATCCGAGGACATCTCCAACATTTCCTCAACCCGTCTCCGCTGTTCATCTGGAGGCATCCAGGCAAACATGCTGGGGATAATTTCCCCATACCGATCCCCATCGGAAAGATTTAAACCAAAATAATCCTTCAGATTTTTTTCATTTTTGTCCTTAGAATAATCATGGTTCCCGGTCAAAAAAGCCCCTCTCCTTTCCTTTGTTGCCAGGGCCATAACTTTTGCCCAAGGGCTCTGTGGTTTTTCAGTGACTTACTCCTTCAAAATGGCAACCCATGCCCGGAGGAGAATGGAAGTCTTTCTATATTGTTGCCCACCAAAAATGATATTATCCCGAATCCCCCTTTTCACCATTTGTTTCCAACATTTTCTCCGGTAGCAGCTGCTGCTCATCCAGAAGGAATAAGGTCAGGGCGGCAATAAAAGCAGCCCCGGTGGCAACCACAATAAACATAACCAGGGGAGTTAAGCCTAGGCCAAGGCCCACAGCGGGCGGCCCCAGGGCGGCACCAAAGAAACGAACCGTTCCGTAGAGGGCAGTAACTAAGCCCCGTTCCTTGAGGGAGGCACTGGTTATAAGCATGTTCAAGGCGGGAAGAAGAATCCCACTGCCAATTCCCAAGACAATAATGGCCGCCAAGAGCAAAAACCGTTGTTTCGCCAAAAAGGCCAATAGCAGTAGAGATAAGGTCTGCAAGATCAATCCGGTGATAACCGCCGGTTTGAGAAGATTGGAAAGCTGTTTTTGCAGCAGAGTGCCCACCAAATAAGAGGTCGCAGCCATGGCCAGGACCGGACCGGCGATATATAATCCAGCCGCAAAACCTTTAATTTGATATTCACCGGCCAAAATATCGGAAAAATAACTAAGTACACCAAAAAAAAGAAAAAGGGTCAGCATCCCTGCCAAAAAGCAGATGATCAACCCCCTACCTTTTTGGGAAAAGATCTGCCCCAGGTGGCCCAAGTAGCCCTTCAATTGTTCCTTTTTCCTCCTTTTCTGGGGCTCCCGGCAGACCAACCACACCAAAAGTGCGGAGGTAAAGGCCAACAGGCCGTATATAAAGAAGGGAGCATACCAAATTATTAGGGCCGAGGCAGCCCCCATGAGAGGGGCTGCAACCTTTCCCAAACCATTGGAGGCCTCCAGGATACCCAGGGCCTTGGAACGTTCCTCCGTCTGGAATATATCACCAGTAAGGGCCATGGCCAATTGGTAAGTGCCGCCGCCGCCAATGCCCTGGAAAACCCGGGCCAAAAGAATATACAGATAGGGTTTTTTCAGAAAGAGGGCCGCTAAGCCAGCCAGCACGCCGCCCAGACCAAAGATCAAAAGGGAAGGAATCATTATTATTTTTCTACCATATTGATCCGACAAATAGCCCGAAAGGGGAATCACAATACCGGCAGGAATGGAAAAGGTTGTAATGATAAGGCCCGCCTGGAAAAGGGAGATTTCCATGGCCCTCTGCATCTTGGGTAAAACGGGAATTAGCATAGAATTGGATAAAACCAAGACAAAGGGAACAGTACAAAGGGCGGCAAATGTCAGTAGAGTACGTGGCTTCAAATGCCAAACCCCTTTCTAAATGATATTTTAGATGATTTTATCTACTCCTTATTAAAGCACAATAATACTTTGTCCCGCAGGGAATGAGACTATACAGGCCGGGCAAACTATAAAAAATAGCGAAACAGTTGTAAAAGTACGGAAGCAATTCCCGCGGCCATTATGGGCCCCACCGGAATACCACCCCCAAAGGCAATGGATATAATACACCCCAGGATTATAGCCCCGATGACCTGTGGTTTCCCGCTAAGCAATTTTACACCCCGGGCATTTAGAATTGCTGCCGCCGCCCCCCCGACCATGGTTAACAAACCGGCCCGACTACAAAGAAATTCAATAATATGCCGCAGGTGGATTTTACCAGTAGCAAAGGGAACTAAGATAGCCATGGTCAAAAAAAGCAATCCCACATCAATAGCCCGGTCTTCCAAAATTAAAAACAGGCCATCCAATCCCATACCCTGCATTATTAGAAGTATGCCCGCTGCCGAGGTCAGGATATTATTTTTGCTAACTAGCCCCAAAAGAAAAATAAAAAGGAGGGAAATCTGTCCCGCCGGCATTGCACCACCTCCGAAGGTAATTACTGGCAAGGGGTTTTGCCGGATAGGCCTGTAGGCAGGCGAATAATACCTATTACATTCTATTTGGCAATACCGCAGGTATAACCTTAGGGCCTAGAACAGAGGCAAATAAAAAATTTTCCGAAATAATGGCATATTTTTAATCATATTTAAAAAGTTGGCACTGGTGGAAATAAGATATCAACATAAGGAAGTTCATTTCAACACATAATATGATTGCAAGACAAAAAAATCTTACCAGAAAGGAGGGGACATAATAATGCCGCGTAGCTCTAACGAACCCGTAGCAATGGGTGGTGGTGTGGCCCAGGCCTTGGACAAAATGAAATTCGAAATTGCCAACGAACTGGGGATTACTGATTATCAAAACGTTGACAAAGGTTCACTCCCCAGCCGGGTCAACGGTTATGTCGGCGGCAATATGACCAAAAAATTAGTGGCCTACGCCGAGCAAGCCTTGGCAGGAGGCGCTCAAACGCAACAAATTATCCAGAGTGCTCCAACTGAACCCATAGGCTCCCAGGGTCAATAGTTGATGCAAGAATAAAGGCGGAGGAGTAACATTACTCTTCCGCCTAATTTATTTCGCCTACCGGAATGGATATTCTACACTATACACTCCCGGGCTGCCCCTACCATATAAAAGGAGCCACAAACCAAAATCAAATCGGTAGCCCGGGCATTCTGACGGGCCAATTCTAAGGCTTTGCCAATCCCTTCCTCCACCAGAACCACCGGAACCTGGTCTTGGAACAGGGGCAATGCTGCCTTGGGTTCCAAGGCCCGGGGGCTATCAGGACGAGTAAGAATTACCACTTCACAAAGGGGGCCCAGGATAGAGGCCATGGATTTAACATCCTTGTCAGATAGGGCCCCAAAAACCATGATGACCCGCCGCCCGGGGAAATGGGATTTTACTGCCTCCCTCAAAACCCGAGCTCCGTCGGGGTTATGGGCCACATCCAGGAGAAGGACCGGTTCTGTACCAAGAACCTCCATCCGGGCCGGCCAGGAAAGATGTCCCAAAGCCTGCCGCACATTTTTTTCGGTAATGAAATAACCTTTTTCCCTCAGGATATCAATGGCAGCCAGGGCGGTGGCAGTATTTTCTGCCTGATGCCGCCCTAAAAGAGTAACCCTAAGATTTTTATAATGCCAATTTTTTCCCCGGGGGTTGCATAAGATTCCGGCGGCATCTAAACTAATTTCCCCTTTGTGAATATCCCGACCGACCATACTTAGTTCCGCCCCCTGCCGCCGGCAGACCTCCGCAATTACCACCGCTACCTCCGGATCCTGATGGGAGGAAACAACAGGAACCCCCGCCTTAATTATCCCCGCCTTTTCCCGGGCCACCTCCGCCAGGGTATTGCCCAAAACAGTGGTATGTTCCAAGGCAATATGGGTTATGATGGTCACCAGGGGTGTTATGACATTGGTAGCATCTAAACGTCCCCCCAGGCCGACCTCCATTATGGCCAGGTCTACCTGCATACGGTTAAAATATTGCAAAGCGGCGGCTGTAAGGACCTCAAATTCCGTTGGATGTTCCTGGTCAGTTTCCCGGGTAACTCGTTGTGCCGCCTGGGATATCTGGGCCAGTAATTCATTTAAATCAGCCGCAGAAATTTCCTGGCCATTGATCTGAAAACGCTCCCGATAAGAGTTCAGGTGGGGAGATGTATAAAGGCCCACCCGATACCCGGCGGCGGTTAGGATGGAGGCCACCATGGCCGCCGTGGAACCCTTGCCATTGCTGCCCGCTATGTGAACCGTCACCAATTCCCCTTGGGGGTTCCCCAAGGCGGCCAAAAGACTTTTTATCCTTTCTAGGCCCAAATTGCTGCCCAATATGGCCAACTTATCCAAATACGACCCATTCTTTTTCCCACGGCCCATTACTAATCCTCCAAGAGCGCCATACGCTCTACAACCTTCGTTAGTTTTTCCGCATATTCCTCTTTCTTTTTTCTTTCCTTCTCTACTATTTCCTCCGGTGCCTTAGTCAAAAAATTCCTGTTCTGCAATTTTTTACGGGCCCGTTGTACCTCCATCTGCAAAACCAATTTCTCCTTTTGCAAACGTTCTATTTCTTTATCTATATCCACAAGGCCTTCCAGGGGGACAAACACCTCCACTTCCCCCACCAGGGCAGCAGCCGCCTGCCGGGGCTTTTCCCCTCCCACGGGCTGTATCTCTACCCTGTCTGCACCCGCCAACTGTTTCATGTAGGGTATACCCCTCTCCAGTTGGCCCTGCAGTTGGGAAGGCGTCTGTAAAATAACCCGGGCCCTTTTCCCGGGGGGAATATTCATTTCGGCCCGGATATTGCGGACGGCACGAATAATAGCCATGAGAAGATCCATCTCTTCTTCCACCTTGACTTCTATAGCATCTGCCTGGGGCCAGGGCGCCGCACAGATACTTGGGCCCTGGTGGGGCAGATGCTGCCAGATCTCCTCCGTAATAAAGGGCATAAAGGGATGCAATAGCCGCAAGGTGTGCTCCAGTACACTCCAGAGGACATACTGGGCCGTTTGCCGCCCCGCCTCATCTTCTTTGCCATAGAGGCGCGGTTTTATCAATTCAATATACCAATCACATAATTCACCCCAAATAAAATCATACAGAATCCGGGCTCCTTCTCCCAATTGATACTGTTTCAGTTCCTTTGTAATCCGATCAATGGTTCCATGCAGCCGGCTCAAGATCCAACGGTCAGCCAAAGTGTAGGATAGTTGGTCATCGGCAATATCCGCCGGCTGAAAATCCGACAGGTTCATCAGGGCAAAGCGGGAGGCATTCCAGATCTTATTGGCAAAGTTACGGCAGTTTTCTACCCGTTCCCAATAAAAGCGCATATCATTGCCGGGGGTAATACTGGTCATGAGCATAAAGCGCAGGGTGTCGGCACCATAATCTTCAATAACCTCCAGGGGGTCAATCCCATTCCCCAAGGACTTGGACATTTTGCGCCCTAGGGAATCCAATACCAGCCCGTGGATCAATACCTCCCGGAAGGGCTCTTTCTCCATGAATTCTAGCCCCATGAAAATCATGCGGGCCACCCAGAAAAAGATAATATCCCGGCCCGTGACCAACACCGAAGTGGGGTAGAAATAATCCAGGTCCTCCGTCTCCTCGGGCCAGCCCAGGGTAGAAAAAGGCCAAAGGGCAGAACTGAACCAGGTGTCCAGCACATCAGGATCCTGTTCCACTTCACCACCACAATGGGGACAGCGGGTTAGATCTTTTCGGCTGGCAATTATCTTCTGGCAGTTCTGGCAATACCAGACGGGAATCCGATGGCCCCACCATAGCTGACGGGATATACACCAATCCCGGATGTTTTCCAGCCAGTCACAGTATATCTTGGTAAATCGTTCCGGCACAAACCTAATCTGTCCCTCCCGCACGGCCTTTAGGGCCGGCTCAGCCAAGGGTCTCATCTTTACAAACCATTGCTTGGAAAGGAGGGGTTCAATGGTCGTATCGCAGCGGGAACAGTGGCCCACCGCATGTTCATGCTCCTCCACCTTCACCAGGTAACCTTCCTCCTTTAGGTCGGCCACCAGTGCTTCCCGGCAGGACAGGTTATCTAGGCCCTGGTATTTGCCCGCATTTTCGTTCATTGTTCCATCGGGGGCAATGACCACCACCGGGTCCAGGTCATGGCGTTGCCCCATCAGAAAGTCGTTGGGATCATGGGCTGGTGTCACCTTGACGGCACCAGAACCAAAATCCGGATCCACATAGGCATCAGCCACTATGGGGATGCGGCGCCCCAAAACCGGTAGGATTAAAGTCTTTCCGACTAAATCCTTATACCGCTCATCATCGGGATGCACCGCCACCCCGGTATCACCCAAAATGGTCTCGGGCCGGGTGGTGGCAACGGTCACATAACCATCACCATCGGCCAGGGGGTAGCGGAAATGCCATAGTTTTCCCCCAACATCTTTATGTTCCACCTCTATATCAGAGACGGCAGTCCCACACCGGGGGCACCAATTGATAATATAATCACCCCTATAAATAAGGCCACTTTCGTAAAGACCCACAAAGGCTTCCCGCACCGCCTGGGAACAACCCTCATCCATGGTGAATCGTTCTCGGGACCAGTCACAAGATGCTCCCAGCCTTTTCAGCTGTTGGGTAATCTGCCCCCCATATTGTTCCTTCCACTGCCAGGTCCGCTCCAAGAATTTTTCCCGCCCCACATCAGAGGGGGTAAGCCCCTCCTGGGCCAAGCTCTCCGCCACCTTGGCCTGGGTGGCAATCCCCGCGTGATCCATGCCCGGAAGCCACAGGGTTGGCACCCCAGCCATCCGTTTCCAGCGGATAAGAACATCCTGGATGGTGTTGTCCAGGGCATGGCCCATATGTAGGGCCCCGGTCACATTGGGGGGAGGTATTACAATGGTAAAAGGCTCTTGTTCCGGATCAATTTGAGGCCTAAAATAATCCCCTTCCAGCCAATATTGATACCACTTATCCTCCACCACCTTGGGATCGTAGACGGTGGGGAGGGATTTTTCCTGTGTCATGGCTTCAACCTCCTTTATAAATACCTGCTATTTGGTAACTAATCAGTGCTAATCCGGAATATTGGCCCGGACCTAGTCCAGAATCTTAGGCACCAGCCTTCGCTCACTTTTAGCCCCTGTCAGGCTGGGGAAGACCTGCATGGTGTAAAACTTCCAACCACCGCTCACTTTCAGCCCCCATATGCCCGCCGGGGGCACAGCTCATTCGTCCTATCTCCGGCAGTGAAGGGGTGTTTCCCGGCGGCGCTGCCTTTAAAAATTCGCTAGCTTCACCCCTAAAGAAAAAACCCCCACGCCGACTAAGGGCGAAGGGTTTCTCCGCGGTACCACCTCAGTTTCCGCAAAAAGCAGTTTTTGCAGACACTCCAAAACACATAACGGGTGCAACCGTCTAGGCCTACTCTTATTCTTCAGCCCAAGGGCTCCGGGGCGACCTTCAAACCTTCCTACCCAGGGAACCTTCCAGCACTAGTCCCCCTCTCTAAGGGTGGATTGATCCTACTCCTCCCCATCCTCGCTGCTTTCTTTATTCTATTTTTCCAATGTTACATCCTATGATACCCCCTGGCCAGACCAGTGTCAAGTGCTATAAAACCCCGCCCAGCCCGCCTTCTCTAGGGGGTAACCCAGCCCTTTAACAACCCCAATAACTCCCCCCGTCCCAGACTGCTGGGTGAAGAATAACTCACCAGGGGGATTTCAGGGGGAAGCTGAAGTACCTCTGCCACCTGCTTTTCCTGTTGTCTCCGGCGCCCCCGGGATATTTTATCGGCCTTAGTTCCCACCACAATTACCGGGATCTGAAAGGCTGTAAGCCAGGCCAACATCTGGCAATCATCGGCGGTGGGGGGATGACGCAGGTCCACCAGTTGCACCACCCCCACCAACTCCCGCCGGTGTTCTAAATAATTTTCCAGCAGGTGGGCCCACTCTATCTGCATCGCTTTCGGAACCTTGGCATAGCCATATCCGGGCAAATCTACAAAATAACAACAATCGTCCAAACGAAAGAAGTTTATAAGGCGGGTTTTTCCCGGGGTCTTACTGACCCGGGCCAGATCCCGGCGCCGGACCAAGTTGTTTAAAAGACTCGACTTACCCACATTAGATCGTCCCACAAAGGCTATTTCTGGAAGTCCATCCCGGGGAAATTGCCCTGGTGATGCTGCACTGATTTCAAATTTAACCTTATTTATCTTCATCATCCATCCCCACCAGAGCTTCCTTTAATACCTGATCCATGTGCTCCACCATAATAAACCGCAGATCCCGCTTTACATTGGCCGGGATCTCTTCCAAATCCCGCTTGTTTTCTACGGGTAAAAGAACCTTCTTAATCCCCGCCCGGTGGGCCGCCAGGATCTTCTCCTTCACTCCCCCCACAGGAAGAATCCGGCCCCGAAGGGTAATCTCCCCCGTCATAGCCACATCAGCCCGGGTCGCCCTTTGGGTTAAGGCAGAAACCAAGGCCGTGGCCATAGTAATTCCAGCGGAAGGACCATCCTTGGATATGGCCCCTTCAGGAATATGAATATGGGTATCCATCTTTTCGGGAAAATCAGCGGGAATTTGAAAAACATCAGCCCGGCTGCGAATGTAACTGAAACCCGCCTGGGCCGATTCCCGCATCACATCACCCAGCTGCCCCGTCAATGTGAGTTTCCCTTTCCCCGGCACAACACTTACTTCAATAGAGAGGATGTTACCCCCCACCTTAGTCCAGGCCAAACCGGTGGCTAGCCCCACCTCATCCTCCTGGCCGGCAATACCATAGCGAAAGCGGGGTATACCCAGATAACGCCTTAGATTGCGGGGGGTTACCCGCACCCTCTTCTTATCCCTCTGTACAATCTCCCGGGCCGCCTTACGGCAGATGGCTGCCAGGGAACGCTCCAAATTTCGCACCCCGGCTTCCCGGGTATACTCCCTAATCACTCGTTTTACCGCATTTTCACTTAAGGTCAAGCGTTTATTATTATCTAACCCGTGTTCCTTCCTTTGTTTGGGAAGCAAATACCGCAGGGCTATCTTCACCTTTTCCTCCTCAGTATATCCAGGCAGATGGATAACCTCCATCCGGTCCAGAAGGGCCGGTGGAATAGGATGGGTAGTGTTGGCCGTCGTAATAAAAAAGACATGGGACAAATCAAAGGGGACTTCAACATAATGATCACTAAAAACATGATTCTGCTCCGGATCCAACACCTCCAATAGGGCTGCCGAGGGATCACCCCTAAAATCCATACTCATTTTGTCTATTTCATCCAGCAAAAATACCGGGTTTTGAGAGCCGGCCTGCCGCATCCCCTGGATAATCCGGCCGGGGAGGGCACCCACATAGGTACGACGATGGCCCCGGATCTCGGCTTCATCCCTAACACCACCCAAGGATATACGCACATATTTTCGTTTTAGGGCCCGGGCCACAGATTTGGCCAAGGAAGTTTTACCCACACCGGGGGGACCCACAAAACATAGAATAGGTCCCTTTAGTTTCTGGGCCAACTGCCGCACCGCCAAATACTCCAAAATACGTTCCTTAACCTTCTTTAGGCCATAGTGATCCTCATCCAAAATCTTCTGGGCCTCTTCCAGATTTAGTCGATCTTTGGTCTGCACCTTCCAGGGTAATTCCAAAAGCCAATCTAAATAAGTGCGGACAATAGAGGCCTCGGCGGCCATGCCCGGCATCTTTTCCAGCCGCTCCACTTCCTTAAGGGCTTTTTTCTTTACTTCTTCTGGCAGATCTATTTCATCTATCCGCTCTCGATATTCCAAGCCTTCACCAGATTCCTCCCGCTCCCCCAATTCCCTCTGTATTGCCCGC
Source organism: Bacillota bacterium (assembly GCA_012523785.1). GTDB lineage: Bacteria > Bacillota > DTU030 > DTU030 > DTU030 > JAAYTH01. The sequence continues at coordinate 11,071 of JAAYTH010000021.1, forward strand.
AGCTGTTCCCGCAGATAGTATTCCTTTTGCGTTTTTTCCATTTGTTTGCGCACCCGGACATTGATCTTGCGTTCCAATTCCAGGATCTCAATCTCCTTGGCCAAAATCGAATTAATGGTCACCAAACGGTCCCGGATTTCAATGGCCTCCAAAATACGCTGCTTGTCCGCTAATTTTAAAGTTAAATGAGAGGCAATCAAATCTGTGAGACGGCCGGCATCTTCAATGGTAATAATGGATACAACCGTTTCCGCCGGAATCTTCTTGCTGAGTTTTACATACTGTTCAAACTGAAAGACAAGATTTCTGGTCATAGCCTCTATTTCTGTAGATTGCTCTTCTTTTTCCGCAAATTCAGTGGCTATTACTTGGTAGAAAGGTTCAACAGCCGTATACTCTTCAATCCGGGCCCGGGAAATCCCTTCCACCAGTACCCTTACTGCTCCTCCCGGAAGCTTTAAGAGCTGTTTTATCTCCACAATGGTCCCCACCGAGTATATTTCCTCCGGGGATGGTTCATCCATCTGGGCATCCTCCTGGCTTACCAACAATATTTCTTTGTCGGCTACCATGGCCTCATCCAAGGCAGCAATAGACTTTTCCCGTCCCACATCCAAATGGATAACCATAAAGGGAAATACCAATACACCCCTTAGTGGTAGTAAAGGCAGTGAACGCCTGCGGCTTTTTACGATACCCACAGTTACACCTCCATAGGGCGGGAGTGTATATCCCCCCATCTCATTTTGTTCCATAACCCCGGCTGTGTAGCACATATACACAGCCCGAAAATAAATTTCCAGATGAGTTATAGGCTTAATTATCCTTCGCCACTATTAATATAATAGACTATTTCAGCGGGGCTTTCAATTCCCCTTGGGCTCCCGGGCCGATAAACCCCCGAGCAATCGCCTTTATTATATTGTAAATGGGCCCCTTTGGTGTCTGGGCCCACCCTTTAGTTGGGCAAAGTTGAGGCTGATAGGGAAGTAACTTCACTGGCAACAATATATTCCCCCCGCTTCTTCCTCACCAGGGCATGGTGGAAGACCTCGTCTAACATTTCCACCGGAATTACCGTCAAATCCCCCATACCGCCAAAACACTCTTGCCAATTTTCCTTGGGAACTATAACCTTTGTCACCCCGGCCTGCCGGGCAGCTTCGGTCTTAGCCACCACTCCCCCCACCGGCTTTACTAAACCCCGAATAGAGACTTCACCGGTAACAGCCACTTTGTTATCCACAGGAATATTGGTAAGGGCGGAGTAAACAGCAGTAGCCACAGCAGCCCCAGCCGAAGGTCCATCGACGGGAATCCCGCCGGGGAAATTCAGATGAATATCAAAATTACGGGGGTCAAAATCCAAATAGCGGCGCAATACAGTGAGGACATTTTCCACCGATCCCCGGGCCATGCTTTTGCGACGGACCATATGCCCCGGATTGCCTATTTCCTCCTCCTCGATCATTCCCGTGACGGTGATTTGACCCTCACCCCTATCTACAGGCAGTACTGCAGCTTCAATTTCCAGCAAGGTCCCCATGTTGGGCCCATAGACGGCCAACCCGTTGACATATCCCACTAGGGGATGGGTAGGGATCTTCCTTTCCGGGCGGGGCGGATACTGACCACTGTTCACAACCCATTCGATATCTGCCATTAATATCTTTTCTCGCCCTTCGATAATAGCCAACCCGCCGGCAATCTGTATAATATTGACTGCTTCCCGGCCATTGGTAGCATACTTCTTCACGACTTCTAGGGCATCCTCTTCTATTTGAAATTTCATCTTACGGGCGGCGTTACGGGCTATAGAGCCAATTTCCTCCGGCCGCAGACCGCGAAAAAAGACCTCCACACAGCGGGAGCGGATAGCCGGGGGAATCTCCTGGGGCATGCGGGTAGTGGCCCCCACCAGGCGAAAATCCGCCGGAAGGCCATTTTGAAATATATCGTGGATATGGCTGGGCACCTTGGGATCCTCCGAACTATAGTAGGCACTTTCTAGGAAAACCTTCCGATCTTCTAAAACTTTAAGGAGTTTATTCATCTGGATGGGATGCAATTCCCCAATTTCATCTATAAAAAGAATACCCCCATGGGCCTTGGTGACGGCTCCCGGTTTGGGTTGGGGAATACCAGCCATACCCAAGGGACCTGCCCCTTGGTAGATGGGGTCATGCACCGAACCCAGCAGGGGATCAGCTATGCCCCGCTCATCAAAACGGGCGGTGGTGGCATCGATCTCAATAAATTTTGCTTCTTCCTTAAAGGGCGAAATTGCGTTTGCCTTAGCCTCCTCCAACACTAGGCGGGCCACGGCAGTTTTTCCCACCCCGGGCGAGCCGTAGAGAATAACATGTTGGGGATTGGGACTACAGAGGGCAGCCCGCAGAGCCTTCAGCCCTTCCTCCTGCCCGATAATTTCTGCAAAGGACGCGGGACGAGTTTTCTCAGACAGGGGTAAGGTGAGGGATATCTCCCGCAGCCGCCGTAGCTTATCAATTTCCTTGCGAGATTCCTTGTCTACCGCCGTCTTGTTGCCCTGCTGGGTCCGTAAAAGGTTCCAGAAGTACAGGCCAATGACCATGGCAAAAAATATCTGGATATATCCCAGCAGGCCACCTAATCCTGTACTTGACAATATCCCCACTCCCCCTCCTATGCTTCCACTGACGCTTTTAGTGTTTCCGGAGGGCGGGCAATTTATCCGATTTATACCCGGCACCAAATGGCAGCTTTTGGATACTGGGGGATAAAAACAAAGGGAAAATAGGAAGTTGGGCAACCATAAAAAACGGGACAGGAGAAATGCTCCCTTGTCCCGCTGACCCTCGTAAAAATTAGGCTGAAACCTCGCGTTTGCGTTTTTTGCCCTTTCCCTCACCACCGCTGGTGAGGATAATAGGCGGTTGTTTTTTATAAACAGTATCCTTAGTGATGGTCACCTTAGAGATTTCCTTGCGGGAGGGGATATCATACATCACATCCAGCATCATATCCTCGATGATGGCCCTCAGGCCCCGGGCCCCGGTATTCCTCCGCAGGGCCTCACTGGCTATGGCTTCCAAGGCCTCCTGCTGAAATTCCAGCTGTACCCCATCCAGGTCAAGGAATTTGCGGTACTGCTTCACTAAGGCGTTCCTGGGTTCTGTCAATATACTCACCAGGGCCTCCTCATCCAAGGCATCTAGGGTGACAATAACCGGCACCCGCCCGACAAACTCGGGAATAAGGCCAAATTTGAGCAAATCCTCCGGGAGGATCTGGGCCAGTACCTCACCAATTTTTCTGTCAACTTTACCGCGGATTTCAGCACCGAAACCCAGGGTTCTATTGCCAATCCGGTTTTGGATCAGTTTATCTATACCCCCAAAGGCTCCCCCACAGATGAAGAGGATATTGGTGGTATCAATTTGAATGAATTCCTGATGGGGATGCTTGCGTCCCCCTTGGGGGGGAACACTGGCTACCGTCCCTTCTAAAATCTTCAATAGGGCCTGCTGCACCCCTTCACCGGAAACATCCCTAGTGATGGAGGGGTTTTCCGTTTTGCGGGCAATCTTGTCGATCTCATCAATATAGACAATGCCCTTTTCGGCCCTATCCACCTCATAGTCAGCGGCTTGAATTAGTTTAAGCAGAATGTTTTCCACATCTTCCCCCACATAGCCAGCCTCCGTGAGGGAAGTAGCATCGGCTATGGCAAAGGGCACATTGAGAATTTTGGCCAGAGTCTGTGCTAACAGGGTCTTACCACAACCGGTGGGCCCCAGCATGACGATGTTGCTCTTTTGTAACTCAACATCATCCACCTTCATACCCACATTGATCCGTTTGTAGTGGTTATAGACGGCCACCGAAAGGGTTTTTTTCGCCTTCTCCTGGCTGATAACATATTGATCAAGGATGGCCTTGATCTCCTTTGGTTTTGGAATATCCCGCAGCTCGAATTCAAAATCCTCTTGCAGTTCTTCTTCAATTATTTCGTTGCAGAGCTCAATACACTCATCACAGATATAGACCCCAGGGCCAGCAACCAATTTGCGTACCTGGTCCTGCACCTTGCCACAAAAGGAGCATTTTAACTGTCCCTTTTCATCGTTAAACTTAATCATCCCTTCACCCCTCCACTACTTAACTTCGCGGGTGTACATAATATCATCAACTATTCCGTACTCCTTAGCATCGGCAGCCGACATAAAGAAGTCCCGGTCGGTATCCTTTTGTATTCTTTCTAGGGGCTGCTTGGTGTGTTTTACCAGAATGTTATTTAAAGTCTCCCGGGTCTTTAGTATTTCTTGGGCGTGAATAGCAATATCGGCCGCCTGTCCATGTACCCCGCCTAAAGGCTGGTGGATCATGACCCGGGCATGGGGAAGGGAAAACCGCCTGCCCTCCGTCCCGGCCGCCAGCAGAACTGCACCCATACTGGCCGCCAGTCCCATACACACCGTGTTAATCTGGGCCCGGATATACTGCATGGTATCATATACTGCCAGGCCGGCATGCACCGCCCCACCGGGAGAGTTGATGTAAAGCCAGATATCCTTGTCCGGATCCTCCGCTTCCAAGAAAAGCATTTGGGCAATAACCGTATTGGCCACACTATCATCTATAGGCGTACCAATAAAAATGATTCTATCCTTGAGCAGGCGAGAATAAATATCATAGGCCCGCTCCCCGCGACTTGTCTGTTCCACAACCATGGGCACCAAATAAGACATATGAGCACCTCCTCATGTATCCGGCAGAACTTCTAACAGCACACTGCCAATATCCCCGTCATACTAATACAGCATACCCTCAACATCTATTTTTAATCACTCCGGGTGAGCCTGGTTTTCCGCCATCAAGAGTTCCAAGGTTTTACGGCGGACAATACTGTCGCTGAGATACTTTCCGTACCCCTGTTCCCGCAGTCCCCGTACAATTTCCTCCTCATTGTCATCCTCCCCGGCAAAACCCTTAGCTAATAGTGTGAACTCCTCTTCAACTTCTTCCTCCTCAGCTTCGATACCTTCTTTTAAAGCGATAGCATTTAATACTAAATCAGTTTTCACACCCAAGTGAGCCGGCTCGGCAA
>JAAYTH010000147.1 GCA_012523785.1 Bacillota bacterium
GTTGAACTGCCGGGACATGATGACCCGGAGGGGGCGGTTCAGGTTCTTTCCATGACTGCTAATCTGGAGTTTTGGGATGAGGAAGGAAATGTCCTTCTTTCCGGGCACGATCTAAAAGATGCTAAATTTGTCTATGATCGGGACAACAAGCCCGTCGTATCCTTGGAGTTTAATCGAGAAGGGGCCAATAAATTTGCCGAGGCCACGGAGGAACATTTGGGTCGGCCCATTGTAATTGTCCTTGATGAACAGATCCTCAGTGCACCTATGGTGCAGGAGGTTATAAGCGGTGGTAAGGCCCAGATCACCGGGATTGCCTCGGCTGAAGATGCCCAGCGCATTGCTGTGGGCCTACGCTCCGGGGCCCTACCGGTAAAAGTTGAAGTGGAGGAGAACAGGGTTATTGGGCCTAAACTGGGTGAGGATTCGATAAATAAAAGCGTAATTGCCTTTATCTATGGTGTTGCTGCCGTTCTTATTTTTATGCTTATTGCCTATCGGGTCTCCGGGTTGGTGGCCAATTTGGCCCTGGGGATCTATGTGTTTCTCTTTGCCGTTGTCCTGGCCCTTTTAAAGGCCACCCTGACCCTTCCCGGGATTGCTGGTTTAATCCTTTCCCTGGGGATGGCCGTCGATGCCAATGTCATTATTTTTGAACGGATAAAGGAAGAGATCCGGAATGGGAAAACCATCCGGGCTGCCGTCGATTCCGGTTTCCGACTGGCCTTTTCCACAATCATCGATTCCAATGTGACCACCCTCATAGCCGCCGGCGTTCTCTTCTACCTGGGGACCGGCCCCATTCAGGGTTTTGCCGTGACCTTAGGTGTTGGTATCATCTGCAGCATGATTACCGCTATTTTTATTACCAAACTACTCTTACGTTTCCTCATTGACAGTAAAATATTGAAAAATACCGCGTATTTTGGTATCTAGGGAGAGGGTGACACGATGAAATTTCAGCTTGATGTTACGGGAAAAAGGAAACTATGGTTCCTCATCTCGGCCTTGATCATCCTCCCCGGAATAATTTCCCTTTTGATTCAGGGATTGAACCTGGGTATTGATTTTCAAGGGGGGACATTACTGCAACTGCGGTTTGAAAGTGCCGTTGGGGTGGGTGAGGTTAGGGAGGTCCTTACCCGGCATGGCTTTGGGCAGGGCTCAATCCAATCCGGCGGTGGCAACAGCGTTTTTATCCGGGCCGAAAATATAGATGAGGATCAGCGGCGGGAAATTGTAGCGGCATTGGACGGGGAACTGGGCAGTTTTGATATCATGAGAATAGAGAAGGTAGGGGCGGTCATCAGCGGTGAATTACGCAGTGCTGCCTTCCTAGCCCTGTTCCTGGCCAGCATATTAATGATTGCCTATATTACCCTGCGCTTTGAGTTTAAGTTTGCCATTGCTGCCATTTTGGCGCTGCTCCATGATGTTTTAGCTGTTGTGGGTATCTTTTCTCTATTTCGCATTCAGATAGACAGCACCTTTGTGGCGGCTATATTGACCATTGTGGGCTATTCCGTCAATGACACGATAGTATTTTTTGACCGCATCCGGGAAAACCTAAAGGGCCACCGCAAAAAGCTGGTAACCCCCATTGTCAATGAAAGCGTGAACCAGGTTTTGATCCGGGCTATAAATACATCCTTAACCACCCTCTTTGTTATTGTTGCCTTGCTTTTCCTGGGGGGTGAAACGACCAAGACCTTTGCCCTGGCCCTTTTTATTGGTGTTGTGGTGGGGACTTATTCTTCCATCTTTATTGCCAACAACATCTGGGCCTATTGGCGGGATCGGGATGAGGTCAAGCGGCTGGCCCTCCACGGTGCTTCCGAATAGGGACCATTTAAGACCTCGGATTCATCCTCAAAAGGATTGGCAACGTCAATACTTTGTAAAATGGAAAAAATAGCAGCCCCCGTGGGGGCTTTTTCTTTGCTTTCCTGGGCATGGAACCTCCGGCCGTGGGCAAAATAAACACACGGTGATAATTAAAAACGGGGGTTATTTATATGAATTCTTATAGTTCCCTGATTAGACATTCTGGCAACAGGGAATTGTTTTTGTTCCTGGAGCTGGCGATCCTCTCCCAAAATAAAGATTACCCCCTTCACCTCCATGTGGAGGGCCTGCGGGGGACGGGCAAAACCACAATAATTCGTGCTGCCCGGAAGATATTGCCCCCCATCGAACGGATTAGGGGCTGCCTCTTTAACTGTGATCCCCAAAAACCCCACTGCCCCCAACACCGCCACTTATCACTGGAAGAAATACTGGCCCTGGGAACGGAAGTGGTTCCCATGCCTTTTCTAGAGATATCGGCCTCGGCCAAGGTGGGGACCGTTGTGGGTACCATTGATCTGATGCGTATGACCAGTTCCACCCGGCCGGAGGCTGCCCTTTTACCGGGCACAATACCCCAGGCCCATCGGGGCATAGTTTTTGTAGATGAGATCAACCGTCTGGCCGATACTTCCCCGGAATTGGCCGATGTGCTTCTGGATGTCATGGGGACCAAGCCGGGGCGGCTACAGATTGAGGAGAGTGGATTGCCCCGGCTGGAAATCCCGGCCCAGGTGTCGGTGTGGGCGGCATCTAACCCTGATGAAGACCCGGGATCTTTAGAAGATATTCGCCGGCAGCTCTCAGATCGCTTTGATTTTCTTTTGGAAATGGGGCGCCCCGGTGATCCGAAAATTGTAGCTGCAGTGCTGGCCCGGGGAAGTAAAGGCGGAACAGAATATGATTTGACCGGGGATAGGATCAGGGAGAAAGAATTTGCCCAATGGGCCTGTTTGCTTTCCCGGGTAGAAATAGATGATGAGTTGCGGCAAATTGTGGCCACCCTCTATACAAAATTTAATTTGGAAAGCCTGCGGGCAGTGGAGGCCCTCCAGTATGGTACCAAGGTCTACATTGCCCGCCAGGGCAGGCAAAGGGCCCAGGTGCAAGATCTGCTGGCCGTGGCCCCGGCGGTCCTGCGCCACCGGGTAGAACCGGCCCGGTTGATTGAAATCCTCCGCTACCTCAGGAATCTTTCCGAGGAAGTCGGGAAACAGACGGCAGCGGCGGCTTCGGTGCCAGTGGAAAAGGGGAAGGTTCAAAGGGGGAAATCGACTGCGGCGTCGGGGGGAGTCCAGGGTAAAGTTGGTTTATGGCAAAGGATAAGGGAGTATGTGAGCAGGCGGCTGGAGCAGATTTTTCCTAATCAGCGGGGACAAAAAAGGAGGCGCCCCGGCCGGGGAGGCGGGGGTCGAAGTGGAAGGCAGGGCCGGGGCAGCGGTTCCGGTCAATCCCAAGCAGCAAACCCTTCCCAGACTTCTATTTTGGCTCCCCCCCGCCGGGCCCGCCCCCTCTTTGAAATAGCTGCTGAAGGTTCAATCTTCCCCGAAGTAGAAAAGGAGAAGGGTGCCGGTGAATAGGGACACTGGGGGGCAGTTGCAGATTTGGGGCTGGCAATTAAAAGAGCTTCTGGAGAAAAAAGGGGCTGTGCAGATTGGCGAAACCAGTGTTTTAAGCCGTAGCCTCCATGCCATGGAACCGACCCGGCCGGGGCAGGTCAATGTGTTGTTGCAGGCGGATGCCGGTCAGGTGTTCTACCAGCGTAGTCGGCCGGGGGAAATTCTCCACCTGGATATTTTTCATTCCTTGGGCAACATTGACCACCGCCGGTTGGCTGAAGAAATCATGGAAAAGTTGGAGGAGCCCGGGCTCCAGGCCTATCTCGCTGGTTACCCTTTAACAGATTATATGGATGTGCAGACAGGTACCGGGGGAGGCCGGGTATCGGGGAGCCTTACCTATGGGCAAAAGGAATCCCTCCGCCGGGCCCATACCAATCATGTCCACTTGGCGGCCAAACTTCCCCTGGGGCAATGGGGCTGCCTAGTACCCCTCATAGGGATAGTGGAGGAAGAAATCATGGTCCAAAACCTGCAAATCCGCAAAGTGGAGGGTATAAAGGTTCAGAGGAAAAAGAATGGAGAAGAGGTGGATATGTCCGCCTATTCCTCGGATTCAGATTCCTTGCTGAAGGGGCAGGAACAGGCGCCAAATCGTGGAGAAGGGGGGAAACCTCACCATCAGGGGGGAGCGAAGCCGGTTTCTAAGGAGGAACAGCTGCAGACGGCCCTGGATCTGGTGGAGAAGGTTATGAATCCGGGGGAATTAAAGGAGATCTTCAGCCAATTTACCCCCGGGAAAGGACGGCCCGCTGCTTCCTATACAGAAGATTATCGGGGCCTATTGCAGCGGCTACAAGAACTGGGGATGCTTACAGCAAAGAAGGGGAAATTGCACCTGACGGAAAAGGGGCAAAGGATGAAGGATTTTTTAGGAAAGCATTTTACGGAACTGGAGTATCATTTTCGCAGGCTCCTGCGCAAAATTCCCCTGCGAATAAACCATGGGTCCGGGTACCACCGGCCCACGGGGGGGGAAGGAACACGGCGGGGGCATCTGAAAAGGGCCCGGCCCGTGGGTAAAGGGGAGACCTTTGGGGAGCTGGCAGTTCCCGAGACTTTGCTGTCTGCCGCCAGGCGGTGGTCTAGTGGTAAGGGGAAAATCACCCTTAGGCGGGATGATCTACATTGCTTGGAACCCAGGAAGGCCCAACCCCTGGATATATGTCTTTTAATTGATGCCAGTGCCAGCATGGCCGGAGAGCGGCTGCGGGCTGCCAAGTATTTGGCCCAGCACCTATTGTTGTCTACACAGGATCGGGTGGCGGTTATTCTTTTTCAGGAAGAAGAGGCCCGGCTGGCGGTACCCTTTACCCGGAACCTTGCCCGGGTACAGCGAGGATTAAAAGAAATTAAATCCCGGGGGCTTACTCCCCTTTCTTTGGGTTTGCAATTCACCCTAAACTATATAGAAGGTTCCAGGAAGAGCAGCCGCTCCCTGCTTTTTCTCATAACCGATGGTATTCCTACTGTTTCCCGAGGTTCCTCTAGTCCGGGTCAGGATGCCTTGGCAGTGGCGGATATAATTGCCCGCCGGGGGCTTCATTTTGGTTGTATAGGCCTGGCTCCCAACAAAAAATTCCTCCATGAATTTTCCCAACGTAGCAAAGGAAACCTTTATATCATCCATGAATTACAGGGTGAGATCCTGGCCCAAATCCTGCACCAGGAAAGAAGTAGGCTGCAGGTTGAATAAGGTATTTATTGGGGTCAATCTATACTTTGGGATTGGTTAGGCAGGAATAATATGCCAACATGCAGAATACACAGGAAATGGCCTGGTTTCTTTGACCTTGACCTTGGCTTCGTTGGTGGACAAGCAGTAGGGGAAGGGGGTATAGTAGTATGTGGAAATTGGTATTGGCCCTACTTTTTGCCCTGTTGGTGGCCATTTTTGCCGTGCAAAATGCTATGCTGGTCCTGGTGGGATTTTTACATTGGGAGTTTGAAATTTCCTTGGCTCTGGTCATATTGGGTTCGACTGCCGCCGGTGCCTTGGTGGTGTTTTTGTTGGGGCTAGTCCAACAGGTGGGCAGGGGAATGAAAATTAGGGAATACCGGAATAGGATCCTGCGATTGGAAACCGAATTAGGGACGCTGCAGCAGGAAATGGAAAAACTAGCAGTTGAGGAGGAACAGAGTAAGGGGGAGGGGCTGGGGGTAGTGGAAGACTAATAAAGGGAGGACACTATTTTGTCCCCCGAGTTTATTCTACTTTGTTGATATTTATAGACACTTGTCTTATAATGATGGGAAAGGAAAGACAAATTGAAGGGGGAAAGTATACATATAATCGAAGATACAATGGAGGAAGATATATGATACCGGCACAGAAGGTATGGCGCCTGGGCGAAGGGGAACCGTCTGCACGGAAGCTGCTTGCCCAAGAGGTAGGTATTTCCCCTATTGTCGCCCAGGTTTTATTAAATAGAGGGATTACAAGTCCGGAGAAAGCCAGGGAATTTTTGTCCGCACCCTTGACAAATATTCATGACCCCCTTCTGATGGAGGATATGGATAAGGCGGTGGCCCGCCTCAATAAAGCTATTTCTGCCCAGGAACCAATTCTAATTTATGGTGATTACGATGTGGATGGAATGAGCGCCACGGCCCTTTTACTTATTTTTTTACGGAAACTGGGGGCCAAGGTCGGATATTATATTCCCCGGCGATTGCAAGAAGGGTATGGTTTGAACAAGGCCCTACTTAAGCAGGCCGCCTCAAAGGGTTTTAAGCTAATTTTCACTGTGGATTGCGGTATTGCCGCCCGGGAAGAAGTTGCGGCCGGTGGGAGATACGGATTAGATTTTATTATTTCCGATCACCACGAGCCTCTGGAGGAATTGCCCCCGGCCCTTGCCATCCTCAACCCCAAAAGAAAGGACTGTGCTTACCCCTACTCGGAATTGGCCGGGGTGGGGGTAGCCTTCAAAGTAGTACAGGCCCTGGGGGCTGCCCGGGGTTATTCTGGCAATAAGTGGTGGCGGCAGTATCTGGATCTGGTAGCCTTGGGAACAGTTGCCGATGTCGTCCCCCTACGGGGTGAAAATCGCATTTTAGTAAAATACGGCTTACAAGCACTAGAGAAGAGTGAACGGGTAGGTATTAGGGCACTTTTGGAGGTTGCTGGCCTGGCCGGGCGGGAGTTAAAACCCGGCCATATCGGTTTTAACCTGGGGCCCAGGTTGAATGCCTGTGGGCGTTTAAGCCGGGCGGACAGTGGAGTGAAGTTGTTAGTTACTAGTGACCGGAAACAGGCGGAAGAATTGGCCCAGGACCTGGACCGGGAAAACCGGAGGCGGCAGGATATTGAAACAGCCATTTTAGCCCAGGCCCGGGCCCAGCTAGAAAAAAAGATAGACTTAAATAAGGATCGGGTCATTGTGTTGGGGGCCCTCGATTGGCACCCGGGAGTGATAGGTATAGTAGCCTCCCGCCTGGTGGAGCTCTATTACCGTCCCACCTTATTAATTGCTTTTCGGGGGGGAAAGGGAAGGGGTTCTGCCCGCAGCATCCCCGGCTTTCATATGTTTGACGCCCTCTGCCGCTGTGACGATCTGCTGCTAAAGTTTGGGGGGCATGAGCAGGCAGCTGGTTTTTCTTTGGCAGAAGATAAGCTGCCAGCTTTTCGGCAGCGTCTCAATGAAGTGGCCTGGGAATGGCTGCGGGAGGAACATCTGCACCCGGTCCAGCCCATCGACATGGAAGTAAAGATGGCGGATTTGGATTTTGCCCTCCTAAGTTCTTTGGAGGCCTTGGCGCCCTTTGGTATGGGCAATCCCCAACCAGTTTTTGCCTGCCGGCAGGCAGAATTAACCGGTTGCCGGGGAGTGGGAAAGGAGGGTGCCCATTTGAAACTACGGGTACAGCAGGATGGGCATGGGCTGGATGGTATTGGTTTCCGCCTGGGAAAATTAGCCCCGGCCCTGCGGGAGCACAGGAGGGGGGTTGATCTGGCCTTTGCTCTGGAGCGGAACCACTGGCAGGGCAGAACATCCCTGCAATTAGTAATCAGGGATCTGCGTCGTTCCCGCACTTCCTGAATCTGTCCCCTGGTAGATTATATACCCACATTTTTAGGCAGGAGGAGGCAGCATAAATGGATCTAAAGGGAAAAATACGTGTTATTCCCGATTTTCCTAAAGAGGGTGTGAGCTTTAAAGACATCACCACCCTTTTAAAGGAGGGCCCGATCTTTCGGGAAGCAATTTACCAACTGGCCGAAATGTGCCGAGAAAAGGATATAGATTTGATAGTGGGGCCAGAGGCCCGGGGGTTTTTAATAGGTGCCCCCTTGGCCTGTGCCTTGGGTGTTGGTTTTATCCCGGTACGCAAAAAGGGCAAGCTACCGGGGGAAACCGTTTCGGCCCAGTATGAGCTGGAATATGGCACCGATTGGCTGGAAATTCACCGGGATGCTGTCAAACCCGGCCAAAAGGTAATGATCGTCGATGATCTTTTGGCCACCGGTGGTACTATTTTTGCTGCTATGGATTTGATCAAACGCCTTCAGGGGAAGATTGCCGGGTTGGCTTTTCTAATAGAACTGACTGATTTGGGGGGACGGGAGAATCTGAAGGGTTATGATATTGTATCATTGATAAAATATAACAATTAGCTTTGCTTTGTTTCGGTACACCACGAAGGCTATTTTGTATAAGGAAGGGGGAAACCATGGACCTGGAAAAACTCCTGGAGAAAATCGAGGCCTATAATCCGACGGCCGATCTGGAATTGATTCGCCGGGCCTATTTCTTTGCTGCCAAGGCCCATGCCGGGCAGTTTCGGGTTTCTGGGGACCCCTATATCGAACATCCCCTAGGGATTGCTTTTATACTAGCAGAGCTGGAACTGGATGTGACTACAATTGTGGGTGGGCTCCTCCATGATGTGGTTGAAGATACTGCTGTAACTCTAAAGGAGCTGGAGGAGGGCTTTGGCAAGGAACTGGCGGCAATAGTTGATGGTGTTACCAAGTTAAGCCGCATTGAATTCAAATCAAAGGAAGAGCAGCAGGTGGAAAACCTGCGCAAGATGTTTGTTGCCATGGCAGAGGACATAAGGGTAATTTTAATTAAACTTGCTGACCGCCTGCATAATATGCGCACCCTAGGTTTCTTACCCCAGGACCGGCAGATGGAAACTGCCGAAGAGACCCTGGAGGTTTTTGCCCCTTTAGCCCACCGGCTGGGGATGTTTAGGATGAAAGCAGAGCTGGAGGATACTGCCCTGCGCTTTTTGGAACCCCAGCAGTACCAGGAGTTGATTGTCAAGGTGGCCAAAAGGCAGGAAGAGAGGGAGGATTACCTTCAGTCCGCTATTGATCACCTGCGGGAAAAACTGCGGGAGGTGGAGATTGAGTGTGAGATTCAGGGCCGGGCCAAACACTTTTACAGTATTTATAAAAAAATGTTGGAACAAGAAAAGGATTTTAGCGAGATCTATGATCTCATCGCTATTCGGGTATTGGTGAATAATGTCAAGGATTGCTACGGTGCCCTGGGGATTATTCATACCTTATGGAAACCGGTTCCGGGGCGTTTTAAAGATTATATTGCCATGCCCAAGGTTAATATGTACCAATCCCTCCACACAACAGTAATCGGGCCGGGGGGAGATCCTCTGGAGATTCAAATCAGAACCTATGAGATGCACCGTACCGCCGAATATGGAATTGCTGCCCACTGGCGCTACAAGGAAGGGACAACTGATAAGGAATTCGACGAAAAACTATTCTGGCTGCGGCAGCTGCTGGAATGGCAAAGTGACCTCAAGGATGCCCGGGAGTTTATGGAAACCCTCAAGATCGATCTTTTTACTGATGAAGTATTTGTTTTTACTCCCAAGGGTGATGTTA
>JAAYTH010000148.1 GCA_012523785.1 Bacillota bacterium
GGGGGGAAGGTATTACCGCCCGAATCTTGGCCGGGCCAATTCCCCCTAAAAAACGAAGCACATATATAACCACCAAACCAATAAAATAACCGGTGGGCAAACTAAATAGCAATAGGTAGGGCAAGTACATAAAAATCCCCATCTGTTGAATAAGGGCAGACGCCACCAATAATTGTGATAAGTTATGGGCAACTGCACCACATATACTTATCCCTACCATGCTAAGATGACTTCTGGCAAAAAAATATACCCCACCCATGGCCGTGGCACTCCCTAAAGCACCGGCAAAGCTGAGGTAGAAACTAGTAGTCAAAAAGGTTCCCGATAGGAGGGCAGATAGCAGGGAGCGCAACAATACTACCAGCAGGGCTTCCCGATAACCCCACAGGACCAAGGTCAGCAGGGTGACAATATTGGCCAGACCCAATTTTACTCCCGGAATGGGGAAGGAATTGAGGAAAGGCAGCACAGTTTCAAAGATATGCAAGGTTATTCCCACAGCCATTAGGAGGGATAATTGCAGCATTTTCCTTGTCTTTGACATTCTATTTAGCCCCCCTCACCTAACGATGTCATCCCAGCCCTTCTCGCCCTCAATTCGCACTACTACTTTATTGGGCATACAGATGATCATTTCCCCCGGGCCGGCGATCCAACCCCGGGCCAAGCAAATATGATCCGGGCAGGGTGAATCCACCAATCTCACCCTATTTTCCCCCATCTCCAGTATGCTATTCCCCAGGGGGCCCTTAATGGGAAACCGCTTACCCGGTTCCAGTTCCTTTAAAAGGAACACATAAACCTCCCTCCCCCCGGCCTCAACAATTACCTTGGTGCCAGATTGGGGGGCAGAAGGAAAAAAGAAAAGAAAACCTATAAGGGCGGCAAATACAATGATACCCGCCAGTATTTTATCATACCTTGTAATCACCCATCCAGGCCCTCCAGGCCCCCCCGCCTCCGGATCAAGCCCCCGGAGCAAGGGTGGGGCACCTCCTATAGTCATCGGGATCTTATACAGCCTGTGCCTTTTTTATTCTTTCATCAATAATAATGTTGCGGGGGCATTTTTCCACACAGAGGCCGCACTGACGGCATTTTTCGTAATCAATGACGGCCAGGTTGTTTTCTACATGGATGGCATCAAAGGGGCATACCTTTTCACAGATACGGCAGGCGATACAGCCGACCTTACAAGCGGAAGTAACTTCCCGGGCCGGGGCCTCGGAATTGCAGGCCACATAAATTCGGCTGGTCTCCGGAAGCAGGGTCAAAACACCCTTAGGACAAACCTCGACACATTTTCTGCAGCCAGTGCACTTTTCGGGATCAATTACCGGCAGCCTATTTTCATCCATACGAATGGCCCCAAAGGGGCACACCCGTTCACAGTTGCCAAAACCCAAACAGGCATAGGTACATGCCCTTCCCGCCGAGGCATACATATTGGCGGCCCGGCAATCCGGCAACCCATCATATTCAGCCAGCTGTCCACATTCTTCTTTACCGCCCCGGCAAATGAGCTTGGCCTTCAGGGGGGCTATCTCAGCGGCCGTTTCCATATCCACACTGGTCCCCATGATATCGGCCACCTTTTGGGCCACCCACTGGCCCCCGACCGGGCAAGCACATACATCGGCCTCCCCCTTGGCAATGGCTTCCGCCAGGGCATTGCAGCCGGGAAAACCACAGGCCCCACAATTTGCCCCCGGTAATATTTCTTTAATGGCCTCAGCCCTGGTATCGGTGGCCACGGCAAAAACTTTGGCCGCATAGCCCAAAAGCCCCCCAAAGGCAAGGCCCAAGGCACTTAAACTAATAATTGCCCCTAACACTAACATCACCCCTTAAGACAAAAATGCATCGAAAAGGCCCTGAAAACCGAAAAAGGCTATAGACATAAGGCCAGCAGAAATCAAAGCAATGGGGAAACCTTTTAAGCTTTCGGGGATGTCTATCAATTCCAGGCGTTCCCTGATTCCGGCAAAGAGTAAAATAGCCAGGGTAAAACCTATTCCCGCCGAAAATCCACTGACCACACTTTCAGCAAAATTGTAAGACTCCTGCACATTTATCACCGCCACACCCAGTATAACACAGTTGGTGGTAATGAGGGGTAAATAGACCCCCAAGGCCTGATACAAGGCCGGACTGGTTTTTAAAATTACCATTTCCACAAACTGCACCAGGGCAGCAATTACCAAAATAAAAGTCACCGTCTGCAAATACTCCAGGTCCGGGTAGAGGATAAAATGTTGTATCAAGTGGGTGGCCGCCGAAGCCACAGTGGTGACAAAGGTAACTGCCAAGCCCATCCCCA
>JAAYTH010000149.1 GCA_012523785.1 Bacillota bacterium
ATTCAAAATAAATAAAAAAGGAGCATAAAAGTTGCCCCCACCATGCCGTGAGTCGATAGTTTTTGAAGCTCTCTCTTACAAAGTGGGTGCCCTCCTGAGTAATTTGTGCGTCCCCATGCCGAGGCATGCACGCCCTAGCCAGAGTCCAGGCTCCCTATTCTAAGGTGTTGGCTCAAAAATTACCGACTTGTATCACGAACACAGCAGGGAAACTCTGATGCCCTCCAGTTATTCAGTGTAACATCATCTTAGCACATGAAATCTAGATTTGCAAGTGACAAATATTTACCTAAAACGTGATAAAGGGCGGGTTGCGCTGCCCAACATATCCTTACGGCATTTTAAGATGTCAGGGGGGCAATGGATAGAAAAGAAACAATTCAAGCCCTATCCGGTGGGGAAAAATCCCCGGCCTTATGTGTTTTTAAGATGTAGTTCCCTCAACTGCCCAGGGGCCACCGGGGCCGGAGCACCAGTCAAAAGGCAGGTGCCGCTGGTAGTTTTGGGAAAGGCAATGACATCTCGAATACTCTCAGAACCAGTTAACAACATTACCAGACGGTCAAAACCAAAGGCAATACCCCCATGGGGAGGAGTTCCGTACTCAAAGGCCTTTAGGAGAAAACCAAACTTTTCCTGAGCCTCGCCAGGGGTGAGGCCCAAGACAGTAAACATTTTCTCCTGCAGTTCCCGCTGGTAAATCCGCAGGCTTCCGCCACCCAATTCAACTCCATTTAATACCAAGTCATAGGCCTGGGCCCGAACCTGCTCCGGAGCTGATTCCAATAGTTCTATATCCTCTTCCACCGGGCTGGTGAAAGGGTGGTGCATGGCTGTGTAGCGTTTCTCCTCTTCATCCCATTCCAAAAGGGGGAAATCAACTACCCAAACGAACTTCAATTTTCCGGCGGGGATAAGATTAAGTTTTTGTCCCAAATATATGCGCAAATGACCCAGGGAGTCAGCTACAACATTTGCAGGCCCCGCCACCAAAAGAAGAAGATCCCCCGGCCGGGCCGCCAGAGCAGTACACAGCCCGGCCTTCTCCCCAGGTGCAAGGAATTTGGCAATAGGAGAATTGATGCCATCCTCAGTAACCCTGATCCAGACCAAGCCCTGGGCCCCAAATTGGGCCACATATTCCGTCAACTCATCAATTTCCCGCCGGGTCAGGGATGCTCCACCCTCCAGGTTCAAGCCCTTAACCTGTCCGCCCCCTTCCACCACCCTCCGAAACACCTTAAACTCACTCCGGGCGACTAAAGCCGATACATCTACCAACTCCATATCAAAACGGAGATCAGGTTTATCACTTCCATAACGAGACCTGGCCTCCCGGTAGCTCAAACGGGGAAAGGGCAAAGAGATTTCAACATCCATTACTTGGGCAAAGACCCGGGCCATCATCTGTTCCATAATTCCCAGCACATCTTCTCGATCACAAAAGGACATCTCAATATCTATCTGGGTAAATTCCGGCTGTCGATCAGCCCGCAGGTCCTCATCCCGAAAGCAGCGGACAATTTGATAATATCGCTCCAGGCCAGAAACCATTAACAGTTGCTTAAAGAGCTGGGGTGATTGGGGAAGAGCATAGAAATTACCAGGGCTATGGCGGCTAGGAACTAAAAAATCCCGGGCCCCTTCGGGAGTACTGCGGGTCAGCATAGGGGTCTCCACCTCAATAAACCCTTCTTGGGAAAGAAAATCCCGCACTGCCTGGGCCGCCCGATGGCGAGTAATGAGATTCCTCTGCATATCAGGCCGCCGTAAATCAAGATAGCGATATTTTAGGCGCACATTTTCATCTACATTGACCTCCTCCTCGATATAGAAGGGGGGAGTTTGGGATCGGTTCAGAATTTCAAGTTCCCGGGCATATACTTCTACCTTGCCAGTATTAAGATTGGGATTAATGGTGCCCTCCGGGCGGGATGAGACCACACCTTTAACGGCCAGGACAAATTCACCGCGTATACTTTCCCCCTTCCGGAAGGATTCTTTATGAAAATCAGGGCTCAAAACCACCTGAACAATCCCACTTCGATCCCGGAGGTCAATAAAAATCAAACCGCCGTGGTCCCGCCGCCTCTGCACCCATCCCATCAAGACCA
>JAAYTH010000150.1 GCA_012523785.1 Bacillota bacterium
AGAAGCGGGTAGCTTCTACTTTGGACTATTTAATGTGAATTTGCTGCCTATAGTATAGCACAGGCTATTTAAAGCGTCAATTAAAAGCTTTTTCGGCTATTTCAGTTCTAATTCTTTCTTGGAAGCGGGAAAAACTCATGGCCCCCATATCACCTTCACTCCTCCCCCGGACGGAAACTGTACCCTCCTTCAGCTCCCTATCACCGATGATGAGCATATAGGGTATTTTGGCCATTTGGGCCTCCCGGATCTTGTAGCCTACTTTTTCATTCCTATCATCCACTTCTACCCGTACACCCACAGCCCGGAGTTTTTCCGCCAGCTGGCGGCTATAGCTCAGGTGACGATCCGTGATGGGTAAAACCTCTACCTGCACTGGGGCCAACCAGCTAGGGAAAGCACCGGCATAGTGTTCGATTAAGATGCCGATAAAACGTTCGATACTGCCCAGGCAGGTCCGGTGGATCATAATGGGCCGGTGTTTTTCCCCATCGGCCCCGGTGTATTCCAGTTCAAACAGGGCCGGCATCTGGAAATCCAACTGGATGGTACCACACTGCCAGGTTCGTCCCAGGCAGTCCTGGAGATGAAAATCAATCTTGGGCCCATAGAAGGCCCCATCACCTTCGTTTACCCGATATTCAAGGCCCTTTTCTTCCAAAGCCTCCCGCAGGGCTTGGGTGGCCATTTCCCAAGTCTCATCGGAGCCAATGGCCTTTTCCGGTTTGGTGCTCAACTCAATATGATAGTCAAAACCAAAAATTCGATATAAGTAATCGGTTAATTCAATAACACCGATGATCTCCCCCTTGATCTGTTCCGGCAGCATGTAAATATGGGCGTCATCTTGGGTGAAACTTCGCACCCGCATCAAACCGTGGAGGACCCCGGAAAGTTCGTGCCGGTGGACCAGGCCCAATTCCGCCATCCGCAGGGGAAGTTCCCGGTAGCTGTGGGGTTTGTTCTTATAAACCAGTATCCCCCCGGGGCAGTTCATGGGCTTGATGGCATAGTTTTCCTCATCAATTTCAGTGAAATACATATTCTCCTGATAATGATCCCAATGCCCGGAACGTTCCCACAAGTCCTGCCGGAGGATAATAGGGGTCTTGATTTCTTGATAACCCCATTGTGTATGGACCTCCCGCCAAAAACTTTCCAGTTCATTGCGGAGGATCATCCCCTTAGCATGAAAGAAGGGAAAGCCCGGACCCTCATCGTGGATGCTGAAAAGATCCAATTCCCGCCCCAACTTACGATGATCCCTGGCTGCCGCCTCCTCCAACATACTTAAATAGTCATCAAGTTCCTTCTGGCGGGGAAAGGAGGTGCCATAGATCCGCTGCAGCATCTTTCGCCTTTCATCACCCCGCCAGTAGGCTCCGGCCACACTGGTCAACTTAATGGCTTTGACCTTTCCCGTCGAGGGCAAATGGGGTCCGGCACATAGATCGACAAAATCCCCCTGCCGATATAGGGTAACCGTCGTATCAGGGGGCAGATCCTCAATGAGCTCCACCTTATACTGCTCCCCCAGCCGGGCAAAGTATTCCAGGGCCTCCTTTCGACCCACCTCTTCCCTGAGAAAGGGATAATCGGCCTGGATGATTTTTAGCATTTCTTTTTCAATCTGCTCCAGATCCTGGGGGGTAAAGTTTTCCGGGACCTCAAAATCATAGTAGAATCCGTTTTCAATAGCCGGTCCAATGGCAAATTTCGCCTGGGGATAAAGATGCTTTACCGCCTGGGCCAAAATATGGGAAGTACTATGGCGATATACCCGCCGGCCCTCTTCAGAGGCAAAGGTCAAAATTTCCACCTCGGAATGGGAGGGCAGGGGTGCATTAAGATCGACTAGCTCCCCATCCACTTTAGCCGCCAGGGCATCCCTATAAAGCCCGGGGCCCAGGTCCCGGGCCACCTGGGCGGAGGTCGTACCCACCGGATACTCGCGGACACCACCATCGGGCAAGGTAACAGAAATTTTATCCGACATATACTTTTCCTCCCTAGATAAGTATTTTCCCAACAAACCGCTTGCAAATTCGTATGGTCATCCTAAATAAAATGGGTTCTTGGCCACCAGCTCTATTCCCGGGAAAACAAGGGGACCTTAAAAGATCCAAGCAGGCAAGGATCTAGGAATTTCCAGGGAATAGTAGCTAAAATCCTCCGCTTTGCCCAGGATGACATTATGGGTCACTGCCGATCAGTTAGTCAAATTTTACGCTGCAAGTATACACAGGTAATACAAAAAACCCCTCCCTTTATAGGGACGGGGTTTCCGCGGTTCCACCCTAAGTTGGCAATGCCAAAGGCCTGCCCTCTTTTTGCCAGTAACGGCGGCCACCGTCCCGGCTTACTCATTTCAACCGGGAGCTCCTGGGTGGTTTTCGCGCCGGCTGCACCGGGGAGATGCTCACAGCCCCCAGACATCCCCTCTCTGTCGACACAGCAGCAGCCTACTCTTCCCATTCATCACTTTATCCATATTCCACCCTAAATCAATTTTTATTATAAGCCCCACCGCCCCGGTTGTCAAGAATAGGGTTTTTGCATCAACGAAGTCTATTATATAGTGCCGTCCATTCGTCTGCCTCCAACTGCACCGGGTTGCCGCTCATACTTGTTCCATAACAGCCGGCACCCATTTCCGCCGCCATTTCCTCTGTTACCTGCCATTGTTTTAAATCAGCGGGGATACCTATGGCGGCATTTAGTTCTTTAATATATTCTAGGGCAGCCTTGGTTCCTTCCCCCTTCTTGCTATACCTTTTCCCGGTAAAGGCCTCGCCCACTTCATCATAGAGGCCGGGGAATCTTTCCGCATTTAATTCCATTACATAGGGCAGGAAAATGCCGACACACTCACCATGGGATACCGGATAGCGGATGTTCATGGCCATCCCCAGACCGTGGGCTGCACCCAAGCCACTGTTGGAAAATGATATTCCCCCATAGAGGGCGGCCAGGGACATACCTTCCCGGGCCTCCAAATCGTCCGGGGTTTGATAGGCACGGCGGAGGTATTTACCGGCTAATTTTACCCCTTCAAAGGCAATTGCCCGGGTGAAGGGGGTTGGATTTTTGACTGTTGTGTAAGCCTCCATACTGTGGGTCATGGCGTCAATGCCAGAACTGGCAGTTACCTTTTTAGGCATGGAAAGGGTAAGGGCAGGATCAATCATTACCAAGTTGGCCAGGAGTTTATCATCCCGGATGCTGCGCTTGAAATTTTCCTTTTTGGAGCCTACAACTGCCAATTTAGTTACTTCACTGCCGGTGCCTGCAGTTGTGGGAAGGGCGATAAAGGGTACCGGCTCCACATCCACCTTGGCACCTGTCCCCACATATTCTAGATAATCCTTTATTTTGCCGCCATTTGTAATCAGGGCTGCCGTCGCTTTGCCAATATCAATCAAACTGCCGCCCCCCATGGACAGCACCGCATCACACCCTTCAGCAAGGGCCAAGGCATGGGCATTATCAATGTGCTCCACATCCGGTTCACCCCGGACATCTAAAAAATACACAGTTTCAATTCCATATTCCCCCAACTCTTTATCCACTTTATCCAACACACCGACATCCCGAAACACCCTGTCAGTAACAACCAGAAACTTTTTACCAAAATCCTTTACCCGGGGGCCAAGTTCATCTAGGGCACCACTTTTAAAGATTATTTTGGGTATATTCAAGGTGAAATCCATTTTATTTCCCCCTATACATTGTTCAAGACCCGCCCCTAGGGGCACTTTCAAAGGGATGGTTTTTGCGATGGGGGGGACCATCCAACCCCACCGCATATTTGCCTAACAACTTTATTCTTCTTGGTGGGCAGCAATTCCGGGGAAGACCCTTTCTTTGAGGGCTTGATAGGTTTCCCGGTAAAGGGCAAACATTTCATTGTAAACCCGGACATTATCCCCGATGGGATCCCAACGCTGATCCAATTCCACCATGTTATCAATGGCTTCGTGTATATCCTGGTAAATCCCGGCCCCCACTGTAGCGCACATGGCCGCCCCCAGGGCAGTAGCTTCACTGACCTTGACCGTCTGTACCGGCTTTCCATATATGTCCGCCTGGATCTGATTCCAGAGATCTGAACGGGCAGCACCGCCTGTAATTCGATATTCCTTGAATTGCGGGAACCCAGATTCCATAAGGGATTCCAACATATCCCGCATTTCAAAACAGATACCTTCCATGGCCGAGCGGACCATATCGCCCTTGGTATGGGCAAAGGTCATGCCGACAAAGGCAGCCCGGGCATTGGAATCATAGTAGGGACAGGCCGCACCGGCCAGCCAGGGCAGATAAATAGCCCCCTTGGCTCCCGGTGGGGACAAGTCCGCCTCTGCCGTCAGCAGATTATAAGTATCTGTATCCAGGGCACTGGCGGCAGCCTTTTCCAGGTGGCCAAAGGTATCCCTGAACCAGCGGAAACTGCTGGCAGCTGCACTGGCATGCCCCTCCATCTGCCAATAGCCCGTCGGGTTGCCCAAAACGTGGTTTTTCCCTTCCGGATGACGAATAGGCTTGGTGGAGTGGGCAATACACAAGCCGGCGGTGCCCAGGCAGACGGAAGCCATGCCATCGTAGGCCATGCCAACACCGATTGCCCCACACTGCTGATCACCGGAACCGACAATTAGGGGTGTGCCTTCGGCTAGGCCCGTTCTTTCAGCAACCCCCTTTGTCACGGCACCCACCTGGGTGCCGGCGGGAAAATTTCGGGGATATTTATCCAGATCAACTTCAAATATTTGGGCCAGCTCCGGCAGGTATTCAAAGGTATCGGCATCGACAATCTGCCACCAGCCGGCATCATCCCTAGTACCGTAATAGTCATCGGCACCAAAGGCCCGGATCAACATTTCCTGGGGCATGATCAACTTATGGGTTCTCTCATAGCGATCCGGGAAATGTTTTTTAAACCAATAGACCTTGGAAGACGGCCATACCGCCCCGATGGGGAAACCGGTCTGATTATACAGATCCATTTCCGTCATATTATTTGCTGCCAAGCGTTCCCGCATCCAAGGAAACATCTCTGTACCCCGGAGATCCTGCCAGATAAAAATAGGGTGGAGGAAGTTGCCTTCCTTGTCCACGGGAACAAAGGTGGAGCGCATGTTGGTAAAACCAATTGCAACTATATCCCGGGGAGCAACACCCGACTTGGCAACCGCTTCCCGGGTAGACTGGTAGGCCAGAGCAATGACATCCTCTGCCCTTTGTTCAACCCAGCCCGGTTTTGGGTACTGGGTTGGCGTTTCATGGTAAGCATTGGCTATTTCATTGCCCTTTAAATCAAAAACCAGGCAGCGGACTCCCATTGTACCGGCGTCAATACCAATCACGTATTTCTTTGCCACCTAAAAACCTCCCTTGTTTTATCTTGTCCCAGCCATTACTCACCCTGGGTATTTTCCTAGGTCCGCTGGATATTTGCTTCCTTGTCCTGGAGAAAGTTAGACAACCCGGAGGCGATTTCCATACATCTCCTCCAAAAGGGGGAGGTCATTGACTATCTGCGGCCCGGCCCGGGTTCCAATCAAATCTGCCCCGGCCAAGATGCAGCCAAAGGCGATCTGGCTAGTCCAAAATCTGCCGGTCCCCGCTACCTTGACACCAACATCTTCTGACACACTATCTCGCATCAACTTTACCTCTGCCATTGTTGGGCCCCGATCAGCCCGGCCGGTGGAGCTCTTTACATAGGAACCACCGCCCTCTTCCACACATTTACAGGCAGCCACAATTTCTTCCGGAGTTAAATAAGCCACCTCGATAATAAGCTTTGTTTTGGCCCCGGCCGCCGCCTTGGCCAGAGCCCGGATTTCCGCAGTAACTAATTTGTAATTCTTGTCCTTTAGGGCACCGATATCAATGACCATATCCAGGGCCTTGGCACCACATTCCACGGCATTTTCCGCCGCGGCTTGCTTAATTTTGCCCGTCCCCGATCCAAAGGGAAAATCAAGGACTACACTGGGTTCCACATCTGTACCTTCCAAACCCTTAACTACCATTTCCAGGAAATTGGGGTTAACACAAAAGGAGTTAAAGGTAAATTCCCGACAGAACTGCAAACCTTCCTCTATGTCCTTCTTTTGGGCGAAGGGATGGAGTACAGAATAATCAATCATCCGGGCCAGGCTTTCCCGATTCAAATCAATTCCCCGAACCTGTAACATAGGCGCACCTCCTATTTTGTTCCATAACAGTTGGGATTTAGTCTCTTTTCCATCAGGGACCTAACAATCACCCCCTGCCCAATTTTGCCTCTAAGCGCCGGGCAATATGCACAGTTTCCCGGCCACCGGGAAATAAACAACAGGCTAATAGACCCTTGTATTCCTAAAATCCCCGCCCATGCCCCCATCCCACTTGGATAAAATACTACCCTTAGCACCCAAAGTGGATCCCCAGAGGCAGCACATCCCGCCCAGCATAATTATTTTGTCAGGCCCGGTATAAAATTATTCCTCTTTAGACCTTCTATCCGGGTGCAAACGGGGATGTTTTTTCAGCAGCATTTCTTCCCCGGCCGGGGAAGGAGCATATAGGGAAAAAGTAGGGGAAAAGACTCCAGCTCCCCATTAAAAAAACCCTCCGGCAGAAGGGCTTTCTTTGTTACCGTTCAGTGGTACCCGGCAATGCCACCCCGGGGGAGGCGAAGGATCCCTAATATGGGGCATTTAAGAATAAGCTAAAAAAATAGCCGGGGTGATTTCCATCCCCTAGCGCGGCTTTACATGTTCCTCCTCGTCAATAAGCGGTTTTCTACAAAGATCACATCCCAAGCAGATGGATATGCGCCCGGCAAAGACCTTCTTTATCGTCCCCACCACCTCCCGGTTGGGAAAGGCAGTGCCCAAATGAAGGTGTAGGCGGGCCGGGGCCAGGCTGATGAGGGCACTTATGAGCAAATCGTCACTGGAGGCCTCCCCTTCGGAAAGATCTAGCAGCATATCCTCCAGCTCATCATCGGTGATGGTTTCCCCCTCTTTGTCCATTAAGTGGTATTTATTTTCTTCGGCCATAATAACATGTATTTCCAGGCGCCTAGGCTCCTGCATTTCGACAAAATACCGGAGCAAATGGATGAATTCCCTATATTCCTTCTCCAGCATCATATCATCAACGGACCGATCTACAACCTCCCGCAGCTCCTTTGTATACTCCTTGAGGCGAAAACGGACAAAACCATCCAGGATGATTTTGTTGTTGCGGTCTAGGTAATCCAAAAGCCGATATAAAATACGTCCCTTGCGGTGGATATTATAATTATATCCCCCAGAGCCTTTTTCCATATTGCCGTTAAGCCCCAAATAGGTCAATTCCAGAATTTTTTCCTGTTCTCCAGGGTTAAAATAATAATAGTGCTGGTGGACAATTTCCCGCACCAAGGATTGTTCCCAATGGGAAACAATCACTTCTGCCAAAGCATTGGCAATATACTGGCGCAATAATCCCTCTGCTTCTTTCCTAGGCATTGAAATCCGCTTTTCCCTTGGGAAGGCACAGCCCAAGAAGATCATATCCCCCCGTCTTTCTTCCCTGATATCAACATGCAATCCTTCCCGCTGAAGAAAGGACAATTCCCTTTCCAGCCCCTCACGAATGGCAGGAAGATAGTTGTGGGCCCCGATAGTGATCATTCCCGCCACTACCATCACTCCCTTCGCCCTTACAGTTACTATTATATGTGGGCCCTGGGGAGGGTATACAAAAGGGAAAAGGCAATATTTACAAGGAAAACCCCCGGCTAGAATTCGCCGGGGGCCAAGGCTACCCGTTTACCTACAAATGACAGCCTCCATTTCATCCTTCCGCTGCTGCCCCGGATGGCGTGGGGTCTATTCCGGAGCCTCCCGGACAACATCGGGCCGGGACCAAGCCCCACCATCCACGAAAACCGCCGGGGCCTTTCCTTGGGAGCCAAAAAGGCGAATTTTTTCCCGCACAACTTCCTTGACAGCCGCCCGGGCCGGGGCTGTATATTTACGCAGATCCACTTCATCCGGGTCGGCGGCAAAGGCCCGCTTAATTTCCGCCGTATAGACCTTCCCTAATTCCGTTGCCACATTTATCTTGGCTATTCCAGCCTTGACAGCCGCCGGGATCTGATCATCCTTCACCCCGGAGGCCCCGTGGAGCACCAGGGGAATCTGGACCGCCTCCCTAATGGCGGCAATCCTTTCAATGTCTAAAATAGCCTCCTGAACCTTCATCTTGTGGGCACTACCCACCGACACCGCCAGGGAATCCACACCGCTGGCCTGAAAAAATTCCACTGCCTCTTCAGGCTTGGTGAAAAATTGACGCAGCTCCTCATAGGGGACTGCCTCCCCTCCTGTGGTGGGGACCTTACCAATTTCCCCCTCCACCGGCACCCCCACCATATGGGCAAGCTCCACCACCTGGCGGGTGATGGCTACATTTTCCGCAAAAGGCAGCCTGGAACCATCGAACATGAGGGAGCTAAAACCCGCCCGCAGGCATTGGACATTGATTCTCAAATCCATACCATGGTCCAGGTGCAGCACCACCGGGACCAGGGCCTTTTGGGCTGCAATCTTAACCAGAGCAGCAAAATAGTCGGCCCCGGCATAATTTATGGCTCCTTGGCTTATCTGAACGATAACCGGTGCCTTTTCCTCCTCCGCCGTTTCCACAATGGCCTGTACCATCTCCATATTATTGGCATTGAAGGCCCCAACGGCATAACCCTCCCGGGCTGCCCTCTCCAAAAGATCTTTGCTGGTTACAAGTGGCATTCCCTTCCCCTCCTTTAGCATCCCCAGGTGCTGAAAATCAAGACTTTGTAATTTTATGCTGTCCTAGTACCTAACCGAAGATAGCCTTAAATTCCCGGTAGCTGATTCCCCCTTCACCGATGAAACGGGGGTTTTCAACTCCCTTTTTACCGTCATTGTGGTAATCAGAACCACCGCTAAAAAACTTTACCTTTCCCTTGTATTTCTCCATAATCTCCGCCTTGGCCTCCGCATCGGTCAAGGTACCCTTATAGCTGGTCTTGCTGTAGGGATAGGCTGCTTCCATGCCATCAATTCCCGCCGCAAGCAGTCTGTCGATATATTCGTCCCTGGTATATTGGCGGCCATCGGGGTAGACTATTTCCTCATCAATGAGATAGGGATGGGCCAAAACGGCCAGGCCACCACAGGTTTTAATTAGATCTATAGCGTCAAAGGGGTCTATTTTCCTCCGCCGGACATTCAATTCCGGATCATCCCGGACCAGTAGCTTCGCCTCCGACCAAGTAGAAGTATAGCCCTTATGGGCCATGGCTTCAAAAATGTGCTTCCGCTGCACTTCATCCGGAGCCCGGGTTCTCATCTTGCCCTCAGTATCCCTGTACATTAAAATTTCCTTCTCCCAATCCAGGGGCATCCCCTTGGCGGTCAAAACCTCACAAAGTTTTCGGTAGGCTTCACTTTTGCTGGCCTTGGCCCGCCGGACCTCCTCCTTGACCAAGGGATGATCCCAGTCTAAATTGTACCCCACAATATGGACATCATCCACATAAGTATCACAGGAAAATTCATCCCCCAGTACCAACTCCAAACCCTTCCCCCGGGCATACTCAATAATATCCACTTCCTGCCCTTCTTCATCTATAATCGTCCGGGGAGGATCAATATCATGGTCTGTAATGGCGATGGCCTTCATACCCACCGCTACTGCATTTTCAATCAGTTCCAGTGGGGTGTCATTGCCATCGGAGCGGACAGTATGGCAGTGCATGTCACATTCATAATTTGGTTTTGGCAGCCCAGTCATTTTATTGTCTCCTTCCAATTTTCAATGCAAAATTTGTGGTTGCCCGGCGATACTGGCAAACATAGGCTGTGGGTTTCCCTATCACCAGCGAATCTTCTTGCTGGTCACCCTGCCAGTCCGACCCGTCCGGGGTAACAGAGGGGCCAAAGGATCTCTTATAGCCCAATGCCAAAAAGGACACAAAGAGGGGAAGTCTCCTTCCCCCCAGGCCTTCAAATGTGTATTTATCCCCTCATCTTGTCGGCCACAAATGCCTCAAAAGCATCCATCGCCTTACTAAATTGATTCCCGGTAAATACTGTTCCCGGGTGGTGGAGAAATTCCTCCGGCTGCAGCCCGTTTTCCTCATATCCCTGCCGGAAATAGGGAAGTGTTAACAATTTTTCCAAGGCTTCAGCAGGTATTGGTTTGTCTATCCTAGGCTCAAAGTCCTTATCGGCATAGGATAAGAGCACATTTTCGATAAAACTCTGATTCATGGTATAGACCAGATTGGCCCCGGCCGTCTCCTCCACATGTAGTATTTGCCCTTCTTCCGGCCCCACCCGGCTGGAAGCTAGCAGCAACTTGCTGGGATATTCCCTTTCCCGCAGCAGGTGGTAAGCCTTTTTCATAATGGCAATGCCGGACCAGCGCATCAATTCTTCCGTAAGCTCAAAGCCCGCCTCCTGGGCCTGTTGGGCCACCTCTTCCCGCTCTTCAAAACGGGCCATCATAAGGGTTATAACCGAACGCCACTGGCTGTAATCTGTACCATGGCATTCCCCCACCTCCCGGCCCCCTTTAACCGCCTCGGCAACAGCAAGTATCTGGGGAAGGGTGAAGACCAGGGTAGCATTGGTAGGCACACCCAGGGTCGTTAGGAGAAAGATACTCAAGATCCCGGCCCGGGTGCCCGGCACTTTGATCATAATGTTGGGAGACAATGCCTTCAGTCCCAAGGCCTGTTCCATAATTTCCCGGGCATCATTTAGCTCCCGCGGATCCACCTGAGCCGACACAAAACCATGCCTATAGCCCGACTCTTCAAAAATGGGCCTATAGAGCTCTGCCCCCAGCCGGGAAAACTCCTTGTAGGTC
>JAAYTH010000151.1 GCA_012523785.1 Bacillota bacterium
AAACCGCGGGGACGAAACCGCGGGGACGGTTCATGTGGTTTATGAACCGCAGGGACGGTTCATGCGGTTGAGGGAGATATATTTCAGGGGCTGACGATTTTGTCAGCCCCTGAAATGCGCTTGTTTATACTAGTCCTTGTCCCCTAACGGCTTGCACCACCGCCGCCACCCCGGCCACCGCCGAATCCACCGCCGCCGAAACCACCGCCAAAACCTCCTCCTGAACCACCGCCGAAACCGCCGAAGGGCCCGAAGAAGGGACGGCTGCGGTAACTGCGGGTTCCCCGTCGCCGGGATTGAAGCAGGACCAGGGCAAAAATTACCAGGGCCAGTATCACTGCCCCGGGCAGAATTCCAACCTCCCCGGTGGAGTACTCTCCCAACCCGGCCAATTCTGCACTGTCTAAATCCAGGCCATATTCCCGGGCCACCTCTGCGGAAACAGCCAGGAAGGTATCCTTAATTCCCCGGGAGTACTCTTCCACTCCGAAGGCCGGCAGGGCGTAATTATCCAAAATAGCCCCGGCCTTGGCGTCGTTTAGGGCCCCCTCCAGGCCATATCCCACCTCGATGCGAATCCGCCCCCTCTGGTTTTGAAGAAGGCTTTCCTTATTCACCAATATTAAAATCCCATTGTTCATCTGGGCATCACCAATACCCCAATCCCTAAAGAGGGTCAAGGAATAGTCCTCTAATTCCCTTTGGCCCAGATCATCCACCGTGACCACAACCACCTGGGCCTTGGTTTTCTCCTCCAGGATCCGGGCGATGCCCTGCATTTCTTCCTTATCAGCCTCAGAAACAAGGCCGGCATAATCGAAAACGTAGATATTAGTGGTTGGCTTGGGGGGAATCTCCGCTGCCAAACCTGTCTTAGGGAACAATAAAAAGAGGCTAGATATTAGCAGGCAAAGGGAAAGGAAACTGGTCCCACGGGATTTACCAGCTTGGGAGAAAAATATCTTTCTAAAAATTGTGCATCACCGCCTTTCCTGCAATTATTTTACCGTTAATTTCATTTATTCGTAATTAGCTGGTTGCAACCTATAGTTAATGTTATCCTAAACTAGGCAAAGGTCTCAACCTCGGCCGCATTTATTTCCTATGAACTAAAATCTACAGTTGGTGTTTTCTGGGCCCCAGCCTCGGCCTGGAAGTAATCCCGGGCAGAGAAATTGAACATTTTGGCGATAAAGGCGGTAGGAAACCTCCTGATCTTGGTGTTAAAGGACTGCACCGAATTATTGTAATCCATGCGGGATACCGCAATGCGGTTTTCTGTTCCCGCCAGTTCATCGGAAAGCTGCCTAAAATTGGCATCGGCCTTTAGCTCCGGATAGTTTTCGGCGATGGCCAGGAGCCGGGATAGGGCTCCGGTCAATTCTTCATCTGCCTGGGCCTTATCGGCCAAGGATCCTGCCCCCATAAGGTTTTCCCGGGCCCGGGTTACCTCAGTGAATATTTTTTCCTCATGGGCTGCATAGCCCTTCACTGTATTTACCAAGTTGGGGATCAAATCCAGCCGCCGCTGCAACTGATTTTCCACCTGACTCCAGCTGGCACTGACTGCCTCATCGGCAGATACTAGGCCATTGTAACTGGAGAAAAGAGGCCAGACGAGGAAAACTATTATTGCTGCTATTACTATAAATACCTTTACTCCTCTTCCCATTGTCGATTCCTCCCAACTCCATCAATATTTTTGTTTCTACTTAATTATACACGAAAAGATCTATTCTGGCACGGGGCAATATTAATTCCAAGGCGAAAACAGTAGCAAGAATCTTGGATATCTTGGCTCTTATTGGCAGGAAAAGGCCCTATTTGTGAAGAAGAAGGGTGAACGGGTAAAGATGGAGGTGATTGAGATGCGGGTAATCAAAAGGAAGGGCAATATCGAGGAATTCGACATGGAGAAGATAGAGACCAGTATTGTTAATTCGGCCCAGGATGCTAGTTCTGAACTAACCCAGGGGGATGTAAAGGTTTTATTGGCTCAGGTTAAAAAACGACTTGAGGGGCTAACGAAAGATAATAGGACTACTTCTACATATGAGATCAGGGGTTTGGTGTATCATGTTTTAAAGGACCTGGGTTTTACAAAGGCCATTAAATCTTATATGGGGCTCAAATAGGTCTAGTTGGCAGGTCACAGTGGAGTGGTGATTGCTGTGGGAAAAATAATATCTCCCTGAATAAATATCGGGTGAACCTAAATAGGTCACCCAGTCTTTTTTTCTCCTTACCCCATCGATCTTGCAGGAATAATTTATAAGGGCTATGATATTGGTGCAGTGTCTTTTTTTTGTAATGCCCCTGGCTTATCCTTCCCCGGTTCAATTATCATTTATAGAGAAAGAGTGATAAGTGCTTTATGCGACTACTAAAGAGGTTTGTCCAATATTATAAACCCTACCGCTTTCTTTTTGCCCTGGATATGTTTTCTGCCCTGGTTCTTTCGGCAGTGGATTTAGCCTTTCCGCAAATTCTCAATTACTTGACTAAAGACTTATTTACTAGGGAAAAGGAGGTCATCTTGCGCTCCCTGCTCTACATAGGTATGGGGCTGCTTATCCTCTATGTTATCAAGTACTTTTCCCGCTATTTTATTACCTCTTGGGGCCATATTATGGGGGCCCGGATGGAAGCCGATATGCGCCGGGATCTTTTCGATCATTTCCAAAGGCTTTCCTTTTCTTATTATGATAAAAGTAATACCGGGGAAATGATGTCCCGGGTCGTGGTTGACCTCAACGATATTTCCGAGCTGGCCCACCACGGGCCGGAAAACATTTTAATTTCCTCTTTGAAGATCATCGGTTCCTTTGTCTTACTCTTCCTCATCCATCCCCCCATGACCCTGCAATTATTTGCCGTCACCCTTATCATGCTAATTTTCAGCATCCAGCGCAACTTCAAGATGAGGGCCGTCTATATGGATAATAGG
>JAAYTH010000152.1 GCA_012523785.1 Bacillota bacterium
AGGGAATTAGAGGGTGTTTTGACTACCTACCTTATAATTCTTGCCCTACAAGGCTTGGGGAATGGGTTTATACGGGTCTATATTTTACCTATAATATACTCTGATATGCTTTGACATCCATGCGGAAAATTCCTTCCACCTGCACAGACTTCCCGCTGCCAAATCCCCATCACTTTCTTATTTTAACTGGGTCAAGCAAGCCGCCATATTTATACACTATGGAACTTTTTGCTCAATTCCCCATAATCAAAGGGTTGGCCCAAGCGGTTGAAAATAATTGTCAGCATTAAGGGTACGGTCATGGCAAGGGCAAAGGAGTAGAGTAAATTACCTCGAGTAAATAATGGGTCGGGAAAAAGTAAGGCTCCGGCTAAAATACCCAGAACTGTGGATAGTGCCGCGGCCCGCCCGGTTAAGCGGCTAACAAAGAGACCGGCTAATGTGGGAACAAAGGCTGCTGCACAGACAAGATCGGCGACGAAAAACAGGTAAAGCACACTATAACCCCGGGAAGATACAATAACAGCTAGGGCACAGATTAGGCCAGTGATTAAACGGGCCTTACCGACAAGTCCTTGGGAAGTAAGATCTTTTTTGCGGCGGGCAATTTCTAGGGTAATAACACTGACAATGGCATTGATAAGTGTATCCACAGTACTCATAACCAGCAGCATGAGCATAACAATAACAACAACTATTACCCAAGGCGGTGTAGCATACAGCACTAGTTCAAACAGGGCAGAGGAAGGAATTATTTCCTTGTCGATAGTCAAGGCCATAATACCAAAAAAGCCGGACATGAGCATAAGGGGTATCATGATAACCCCGGCTCCAAAAAATGATCTGCGGACAGTGGAATTATCCCTACAGGCATAGGAACGGGTCCAGTAGGCTTGGTTGAAAAAGTTGGAGGCAATAACAGCAATTAAGAGGGTGAGGAAAAACTCCCATCCCTCCCAATGTGTAAAGCTGAGTATATGGGGGTTTACCCTTTGGGCCTGTTCTATAATTACCGGGAAACCACCTAAATTATGACTAGTAGTAAATAGAGCAATTAGCATCAGGGGGATAAAGATGGCTGCTTGAATGGCATCGGTAAAGATGGTTCCGTGTATACCGCCATAGCTTGTATAGATCAAGGTGCCGCCTCCAATTAGCAGAGCAACTAGCCCTAAGGGAAGGTCCGACACCAGGTTGATGGCCAGGGCAATTCCCGTCAATTCAGCGGCAATAAATACCGATAGGTAGAATACGGTTGTGAATAAGGTGAGCAGATGCATTTGGGAACCAAAACGATGGTAGACGAACTCTGGTAGGGTTGAGCCCCGGGGGAATATTTTCCGCAGGCGGGGCCCAATCCAAATGAATATGAATATCCCGCAGGCCTGGGCCAAGGCATAGCCGCCAAAGGCCAAAATCCCTCCCCAGGTGCCGGCTTCCGGAAGGCTGAATAGGATCCAGGATCCCATCTCGGAGGCTAAAATCGTCCCCATTGCCACCAGGCTAGTGAGGGTACCCCGGGCGGTGAGGAATGAATCTAGATCCTGGACCCCACTACGATGTTGGTAAACATACATTACTGCAATAATTGTAAATATCGCCACCGGGGCGATTATCCAAAAGATCATTACATAAGACTCCTTTCAACGCGGCATAATTAGCAGCAGGTGCGGCTATTCTTCAGGGAAATTCTTCCCCGCATGTTTCCCAATGGAAACAGGATTCCGCAATTTACCCCAACCCCGAGATCTATCTACTCATCGAGCCCGGAATAGCCCCGTTCCGCTACCTTTTCGCCCGCTGCGGGAAGTAATTTGCCATTATGACATTTTGATCCTTCTGATGGTGCCACTCCTGCTGGCATGGATGTCTATTCACATACCCGGCTATTCTTGTCCCCAAAACACTGCCGAGAAATCAAATATATGCCGCTATTAACTGGGCGGCCTTTTTACCGGAAAGAAGCATACCCCCAAAGATAGGACCCATCCTGCATCCACCCGCAACATTGGTGGCTGCCATTCCGGATACAAATAAACCGGGGGCAATCATACGAGTATTCTTCACCACATCTTCCTCACCCTGTACCGGATTCATAAAGGATTCCTTCCTTATATCAAGGGGAATCCTTTGGCTATATAAATTGGCAAGAACAGCGTCATGCCCCGTTGCATCCAAAACGGCCTTGGCCATCAGTACCATTGGATCGACATGCAAACCTGATATTTCTATTGTACTGTTATTAACAACAACACCATCAACCCTATCCTTCGTACAATGAATGTCCTCAGCAAACATTAAATTGAATATGTTTACCTTTGGTTGGGAAGAAAGGGCAAATATAAGCTTGCTGGCCAAGGCCAAGGACGAAACTACTAGTGCTTCTTCATCTTCCTGATAGGGAACAGCTAATTTGTCAAGGATACCCATTGTGTCCTTCTGTAATATAACTTTATTAAAACTCATGGCCCCACCCCAAATTCCTCCACCGGGTACCAGGTGCCGGTCGATTATGGTAACATTGTATCCATCCTCAGCCAGCTCATGGGCACATATTAAGCCCGAAGGGCCTGCCCCCACTACTATAACATCCGACTCTACGGCACGTTCCAGATCCCGGAAATAATTCCCGAGAATCATACGACTAGCCTGCCCCGCATTTACGGGGTATTTAAAAATGTTCATTTATTTCTTCCCCCTTGCGCAAAATATTGCTCTCCTCCAGTTAGTCCCTACTATATTGTTATTGCACCCCCCTTTTCCATGAAATTAAAAAACCGCCTTTCCGGTCCGGATAAGGCAGCCTTGAAACCTTTGCGTCAGCTTTAATCCCTACGCTGGCATTACCCAGATCAGGTTACAGGGTCAGAAGTGGATACTTCCCTCTCAGCCGGTTTCCCAGCTCCCCTTTTTTTCCTATTATAGCCCTTAAAATCGGTGACGTCAACTAAATGACAGCACCGGGGTCAAGTAGTTTCGGGCGAAGCCTCC
>JAAYTH010000153.1 GCA_012523785.1 Bacillota bacterium
CATCTGGGCATGGAAAAAACCGGTGGGCATTATCGCCTCCTTGTCATGTCAGATCATGCCACACCGGTAGCCATCCGTACCCATGCCCCCGATCCCGTCCCCTTTTTTATCTATGACAATCGAGTCCAATCTGCCTGTGGTTTGCCCTATAATGAAAGTACCGCCGCCTCGACAAATTATCAAGTAGCGGGCGAAGAACTGTTGAAGGAGTTAAAGGGACCTTGACTCACCGCCCCCGCAATTCGGGGGGGGTTTTTGCCAATCACCTTGCTTGACATATCATGTTACTTATTTTATAATATGAGCATGATAACCAAAAACAGTCTTCCCGGGCCATGAGGGGGAGTAGTAGGCAAACTGCTTCTGGCAGAGAGCCGGTGTTTGCTGTAAACCGGTAGAATGGGTTTGCTGAACTCGCCTTGGAGTTTGGGAAAATGAGTGGGTAGGGAAAATGGGGCTGTAGCTCAGTTGGGAGAGCGCCTGACTGGCAGTCAGGAGGTCAGGGGTTCGAGTCCCCTCAGCTCCACCAATATTATTCCTTGCCAAACAGGGTGGTACCACGGGATGGAAATAGCCTCTCGTCCCTGACGGATGTCAGGTGATGGGGGGCTTTTTGTTTAGATTGTTTTCCACATACCGCCCGGAGCTGGAGTGGCAAGGTAGCTTATGGAGGGGAAAGAAAAGTGGACCAACATTATGATTTTGCCCGGATCGAACAGAAGTGGAAAAAATACTGGGAAGAGGAGGACTTGTATAAGGTCCATATAGATCCTGGCAGGCCCAAGTATTATGTGCTGGAGATGTTTCCCTACCCATCGGGGGAACTGCATATGGGCCATATTCGCAATTACTCCATCGGCGATGTGGTGGCCCGTTTCCATACTATGAAGGGCTACAATGTCTTACATCCCATGGGGTGGGATGCCTTTGGCATGCCGGCGGAAAATGCCGCCATTGAGAGGGGTATTTACCCGGCCCAGTGGACTGCCAGCAACATTGCCAGCATGCATCGGCAGCAGCAAGAATTTGGCCTCAGCTATGATTGGGATCGGGAGGTGGCAACCTGCCACCCCGACTATTACCGCTGGACCCAGTGGCTATTCCTTCTTTTTTACCAGCGGGGCTTGGCCTATAAGCATAAGGCGGAGGTGAATTGGTGTCCTTCCTGCCAAACGGTTTTGGCCAATGAGCAGGTTGTAAGCGGCAACTGCTGGCGCTGTGATAGCCAGGTGGTAAAAAAGGAACTGGAGCAATGGTTTTTCCGCATTACCGATTATGCTGAACGCTTGCTGAAGGATCTGGACACTTTAGAAGGTTGGCCGGAATCGGTGAAGATAATGCAGGCCAACTGGATCGGCCGCAGTGAGGGGGCAGAAATCATATTTCCCATCAAGGGGCGGGATGATACCATTAAAGTTTTTACCACCCGCCAGGATACCATCTATGGGGCTACTTACATGGTGTTGGCTCCGGAACACCCCTTGGTGATGGATTTTGTACGGGGGACAAAACGGGAGGAACCGGTGCAAAGGTTTGTCCAAGAGGCTATTCGTCGGCGGGGGGAGACAGTGGATCCGGAAGAACTGGGCAAGGAAGGTATCTTCCTTGGTGCCTATGCTATCAATCCCTTCAATGGGGAGGAAATACCCATTTGGGTTGCCGATTATGTCTTGATGGAATATGGAACTGGAGCTGTTATGGGGGTACCGGCCCATGATGACAGGGATTTTGAATTTACTGATCTGCACGGAATTCCCAAGCGAATTGTTATTATGCCGGAAAAAGGGGCCCCGATACCGGAGGAAATGAGCGAGGCCTATGCCGCCGATGGTTACTTGGTTAATTCAGGCCCCTTTGATGGCCTTGCGGTTAAAGAAGCCCAGGAGGCCATTGCCGATTATTTGGAGGAGAAGGGAATTGGCCGGCGGGCCGTCAGCTATAAACTGCGGGATTGGCTGGTCTCCCGCCAGAGATACTGGGGTGCCCCTATTCCTATTGTTTACTGTGACCATTGTGGTGTGGTTCCTGTCCCCATGGATGAACTGCCGGTAATGCTGCCGGAGAAGGTGGTTTTTAAGCCCGGGACAATCTCATCCCTGGCTCACATGGAAGATTTTGTCCATACCACCTGCCCCCAGTGTGGGGGTCCGGCCCGGCGGGAAACCGATACCATGGATACCTTTATCTGTTCCTCCTGGTACTATTTCCGCTATGCCGACGCCAGAAATGAGGAAGCCCCCTTTGGAAAAGAGGCCGTCGATTATTGGCTTCCTGTGGATCAATATATCGGGGGAATTGAGCATGCCGTGCTGCATCTTCTCTATTCTCGCTTCTTTACCAAGGTGCTATATGATGCCGGTTTGGTCAAATGTCAGGAACCCTTTACTAGGCTGTTGACCCAGGGGATGGTAATTAAGGATGGGCATAAGATGTCCAAGTCCAAGGGGAATGTGGTAACCCCGGAGGAGATCATTGGTAAATACGGTGCCGATACGGCCCGCCTATTTACCCTCTTTGCTTCACCGCCGGAGCGGGACTTGGATTGGAGTGACCAGGGTGTGGAAGGGGCCTGGCGCTTTCTGAACCGGGTTTGGCGGTTGGTCCACAACAACCTTGATGTTTTCCAAGAAAAAGAATTGAATGCCCCTGCCACCACCGGTTTTGCCGATAAAAATTTGCGTTATAAACTCCACGATACCATCAAAAGGGTTACTGAGGATGTGGAAAAGCGCTTTGGTTTTAATACAGCCATCAGCACCATCATGGAATTGGTCAACGAAATTTATCGCTATCGGGATCAGTTGGCAGGCAAGGAGTTAAACACCGCATTGCTTCGCGAATCCCTGGAGAAAACCATTCTGCTGCTGGCGCCCTTTGCTCCTTACCTGACAGAAGAATTGTGGCATACGATAGGGTATGGGGATAGTGTCCACCGGCAAAGGT
Source organism: Bacillota bacterium (assembly GCA_012523785.1). Taxonomy (GTDB): domain Bacteria; phylum Bacillota; class DTU030; order DTU030; family DTU030; genus JAAYTH01. Next base: position 2,944 of record JAAYTH010000153.1, read on the forward strand.
GGCCCGATTATGATGAAGAAGCCCTGATACAAGAAGAGGTGCAGATTGTGGTTCAAGTAAATGGAAGATTGCGGGAACGAATCCGGGTTCCGGTGAATTTACCTCAGGAGGAGCTGGAGGAAAGGGCCCTGGGCCTGGAGCGGATTCAAGGATTGACGGCTGGGAAGGAAATAGTGAAGATAATTAATGTTCCAGGAAGGCTTATAAACATAGTGGTGAAGTAAAGTAGGTGAAATAGCAGGAAAATGTTGCCTAAGGGAGAATTTATTCTTAAGTATGTTTAGGAAGGGGCAGACAATGTGTTCAATCTCCCACGGCAACAACAGTATATTGTCATTCTCCTACTTGGAGCCCTGCTGGCAGGTGGGGCTGTGTCCCTCCATCGCCACTATCGTCCAGTTGAAACCCTTTTGGCGGAAGAGCCAGGACCTATAGAGGAAGAGGGGGAAGAGCCCGTCCCCCAAGAAGTAATTGTCCATGTGGCGGGGGCGGTGGCAAAGAGCGGGGTGTACCGACTTCCGGAAGGTTCCCGGGTAATTGATGCCCTGGAGGCGGCAGGGGGCGGAAGGGAAGATGCCGATATTCATGCCCTAAATTTGGCAGATGTCCTTGTAGATGGCCAACGCTACTACGTTCCTACGCTGGAGGAAACTTCGGCCCAGGGTGGAAGCTTTTCCGGATCGGTTGGGGGAAAGGTCAACATCAACCGGGCCACCCAGGCTGAGTTGGAGACCTTGCCGGGAATTGGCCCCACCTTGGCCCAAAGGATAATTTCCTATCGGGAGGAGCAGGGCCCCTTTCGCTGTCCAGAAGATTTGAAAAAAGTATCCGGAATTGGAGATAAAACCTTTGAGGGGTTGAAGGACCAGATCAATGCCCCCTGATGAGAATATTTCTTTCTTTCTCCAGCCATCCTAAGAAAAAAGGAAGGTCTGGGGGGGTGATGACTGTGGCTAGCAGGCGTAGCGGTAGAATACATGAGATAGTCAGTTTTGTGGAGAAAAATCGGGAGTCCCATGCCAGCCGTACTGTCTGTAAGGAGATGTTGGGTGATTATTATGTTCCCTTCGATGATGAGACCAGGGAACAACTGGAGGAAAGATTGGCCGGTGCTGCCCAGGAACAGTTTGACTATTGTTATGACCTAATTAGATAGTGCTGCCCGGGAATCCCCGGGTTTTTTTATCTTATGTTATGTAAATTAGAGAGGGAAAGTTTCTGTCAGGGGCGAATTAAGAAGTGCAAACAAACCCAGGCAATAGTTTTGAAAGGAAGGATAAAAATGAAGCTGAGGGATGTACGCACCAGGGCCCGGGAACGGCTTCGGGGGTTCTGCCGTGTCTGCCGGATCTGCGATGGTCGGGCCTGTGCCGGAGAAATGCCAGGAATGGGTGGCCGGGGGACTGGAGCCGGATTTATCAACAATGTCGAGGCCTTGGCCCGGGTGCGTCTCAACATGACAACCATCCATTCTGCTACTGAACCGGATTTAACCTATGATTTTTTCGGGCAAAAATTGTCCTTTCCTGTTTTGGGGGCCCCCCTGGGTGGGGCCGAAATAAATCTGGGGGGCGCCTTGACAGAGGGGGAGTTTGCCGATGCCCAGGTCCGGGGTGCTGTGGAGGCGGGCACTATTGCCTGGACCGGGGATGGCCCTGACCCCATACTATATCAAAGCGGGCTTAAGGCAATACGCGCCCAGGGGGGCCGGGGGGTGCCGGTAATTAAACCCCGAAAAATAAGGGACATTATGCAGTTAATTAGGCAGGCAGAAGAACACGATGTACTGGCAGTAGGAATAGATATTGATGCGGCGGGATTTCGCAATATGGATAAGGCGGGGGAATTTGTCGGCCCCAAAAGCGTTGCCCAGCTAAAGGGAATAATTGGGGGGACTAAACTAGCGGTTATTTTAAAGGGGATCATGACCAGGGGGGATGCCCTGGCGGCCCTGGAAACCGGGGCAGCCGGAATTGTTGTTTCTAATCATGGTGGACGAGCCCTGGATCATACGCCGGGGACAATAGAAGTCTTGCCGGAAATTGCCGCGGTGATCAGGGGGAGGCTTAGGGTATTTCTAGATGGAGGCATTCGCACCGGGGATGATGTCCTAAAGGCCATAGCCCTGGGGGCAGAAGCCGTACTGGTGGGGCGTCCCATTGCCATTGCGGCCTTTGGGGGCGGTACCCAAGGGGTTAGGCGGCAGTTGGAGCAGTTCAAGAAGGATTTAAAAACCGCCATGATAATGACGGGCTGTGATAATTTGCAAAAGATAGGCCCTGCTGTAGTTCGGCCGCCCCGGGGCTGGTAATTAACTGTGAATTGCCTGGCCATCCCATGCATATTTTATCTTTGGGGGACATAAATTTGATAAGAACCCTGGGGTAGAAGGGATGGTTATGCCGGTGTATTATATTCCTTGGAGGAGACTGACCGTTAGCATTGTGATATTGTTTTTATTTTTTGCTGGTATATTTGCCACCCTAGGTGATTTTCTATCCCTAACCTGGCCCGCCTTTTCCGGGGAACGTTTAGTACCTATCTATGCCGTTGATACCCCGGAAAAAAAGATATCTATTTCTTTTGATGCAGCTTGGGGTTCTGAAAGAACGCCACAGCTATTAGCCATTTTAGAAGAATATGAAATAAAAACCACATTTTTTTTGGTCAAATTTTGGATAGAAAAGTATCCCGAGGTGACCAAAAGAATTGCCCGGGAAGGCCATGAAATTGGCAATCATTCCGCCACCCATCCCAATATGGATACCCTTACCAGGGGGGAAATTCGCCGGGAGTTAGAGGAAACAAATAGCCTTATAGAAGAACTGACCGGGCAAAGGCCCA
>JAAYTH010000154.1 GCA_012523785.1 Bacillota bacterium
CCTAATCATGGATTGATATGTGAACAAAATGTAGATGAGCTAAGAAGGGTTTTCAACAAAAAGTTCCCCCATCGCCTCACAGCACTGGACAAATTTTTATCAGCTGCTTTGCTAACATTAGAATTAGTGCCCACACCTGTCGAGGAACTGTCATCGGAAAAACTTATTTGTGATGTTGAAGATCGCCCTATTTTAAGGGCGGCAATTGGGGCCAAAGCAGATATTTTGCTTACCGGAGATAAAGATTTTCTCACGTCAGGTGTGAAAAACCCGTTGATTATGACTTCCACAAATTTTGTTAACCTAAAAATTAACTCCAGGTTTTAGAATTATAAACCACAAGAACCATCTCCGCTGTTCGGGGAAGCCGGGTGCACGGAACGACGAGGGCGTCGTTCCCTACGATTTCTATCGGTAGCTCCCGGGCAAAATGTAGGGGCGGTCATTGACCGCCCGTGGCCCCCCCATCCCCCACCGCTCCGTGTTTCCCTCAATCTCACCGCTCCATGTTTCCTTCCATCCCGCCGCTTTGTGTTCCCTATTTAGCTATTACAGTATTAATCCCCGGGCCCTTTCATTATTTTTATAGCCTTATCCATTAACCTCCTAAAATCCTCGATATCTTCAATCTTTATCGTCTTTTTAAACAATCCATCCAATATGTCAAAATCATTTATCCCCTCTATACCCATCCTTATATCTTTGGGTATAAAATCGAATTTTGAAACCAATATTTCCAATATGTTGGATTTAGCGTTTTTTATAATTGCTTTTTCAGCCGCCTCTTTCCTTTCTTCCCTTACCCATTCTTCAAATAATGGCGAACCCACGAGCATTTCCCTCCTTATATGTTTTTTAATTAGGGTGCTTGAATATTTATCCGCCGATAATATCGACATTGCGGCTAAAGAATCCCCCCTAAGGGACTTATCCTCTATGGTTTCAATTGCTTTTACCGTTTTTTCTATTATCCCTTCACTTGTTTCGCCTGGCCCCGCTTCCGTTAGTGGTAGTAGTGAATATAACCCTTTTAGCTTGTTATCAATTATATAAGCACCCTTTATCTCCCAGATCCTTATGACATCGTAGCTGAATAAGATACCACTATCATCGTTTCTTTCATCTTTTAATTCATGTAACTTATTATCATCTTTGGGATAGAAAAATATTACTACTTGTTTTATGGACGGCATTCCTTTTCCTTCACTCATAGTATATTCCCATATGTCTGAACGGTATCTCAACATTCTAACTGCTAGGGAGGCATCATAATATCCCTGTGGTTCTATATTTAATATGAATTTTCCCTTGTGGTCTTCAATCCAAAAGAGTGAATCTAATCTGGACTCTACTCTAGGAATTTTATCCGGTTTCATTTCTGATATCAGTATATCCTCACTAGTTTTAAGCGCGAGTTTAACCCAGTCATTGGGTCTTAATTGGATTAGTCTTTTACTCGGCATGTCTATCTTGGCCAATGCATCACCTCGTTCCTTATTCCTATAAAAATTATACCCTATTTTATAGGTTTCTGAAACTTTATTTTTCGATTTTTCGATGGAACGTCGTTCCCTAGGGTTTATAGCGATAGCTTTCGGAGAAAAAGTAGGGAGCGGTGCCCCCACCGCTCCGTGTTTCCCTTCCATCCAATCACTCCACGAAAACGTGTTAGTATAAACCACGAGAACCGTCCCTGCGGTTGCGGGTGCACGGAACGACGGGGGCGTCGTTCCCTACGGTTTCTAGCAATAGCTCCCGGGCAAAAAGTAGGGAGCGGTGCCCCCACCGCTCCGTGTTTCCCTTCCATCCCCAACCGCCCCAAAGAAAACCAAAGACGCAGGAACCATCTCCCATCTCGTCCCTCAATCCTTAGCAATCACAGTCGGCCCATCGCCAACACCCCGCGCCTTGGATGGGTCACTGGCCTGCCAGTAATCGAGGAAAAAAGCCAAAAAGGTCCCCACCATCAAACCCAGCACAATGGACAAGGCCAAATTCAAAGAACGGCGGGGGCTAACGGGTGTCGTGGGAACAGCCGCCGGGCGCATCAAGGTAAAGGGTTGGGCCTGCTTCAAAAGAGTCATTTCGGAAGCAAGATTAAGTAAGGTCAGCTTTAATTGGGCCTTCTCCTCTCCATAAGCCACCGCCTCTTGCTCCAAATGGCCAAACCAGCGCCCCGCATCCTCCAAGCCCTCCAGTTCTTCCAAAACCCCTTCCAGCTCCTCCTCAATGGCAGCCAATTGCTCCTCCCGGGAAACCATGGCCCGGGCCAGCCGTCTCTCCTGGGCCGCAAAACTAAAATTGATAAATTCAGCAGCGGCGGCATTGGCTATTTGGGCAACCTCAGTGGGATCAACCCCCAGGGCCGTTATCTTCAAAATCCCATTATCATCCTCATCGGCCACCTTCACCATATTAGATAAATTCCCGGGGCCGGGCCCGCCCTCCAAATCAGGAGCAGCCGCCACCTTTTCCCAAAATTCCTCCCCTTTGAGCAGCGCCAGATAATCTTCTACCTTCGTATGTAAAAACCTTATTTTTTCCTCCTGATCAACCTGGTAGCCAGTCAGCTTTAGATAGGCGTGGGCCTGGTATTCGGGGGTTAAAACAAAAAAAGTGACTATGGTGCTGATAAAAAGGGCGACCAGGGTTATTCCAACGATAAGATTCTTCCTTTTTAGCAAAATTTCAATTAATTCCCGCAGGCTAATTTCTTCTTCCAAGGGCCTGTCCCTCCTTAAAATGGCAAATAGTGGTCGGTGGGCCTTATATCGACATTACACGACTATGTATTCTTCTTGATTTATCCCCCGATCCCTGCCGGTTGGGGGGAGTTTTACCCCGTGGGGGTAGCATAAAAATCACCCCCTACTTTTTCACGGAACGACGAGGGCGTCGTTCCCTACGGTTTTTAGCGATAGCTCCCGGGAAAAAAGTAGGGAGCGGTGCCATCACCGCTCCGTGTTCCCTTCC
>JAAYTH010000155.1 GCA_012523785.1 Bacillota bacterium
CCACCTCCCGGGCCAACTCTAGGCGGGCATCCAAATCCTCCACCTGGTCCTCAGCCAGTTCCACATTTTCCTCCCTAGTTACAAAAACCCTCCCCCCCACTTGTTCAAAATACTTGGCCAAGTATTGGGCTACACCCAAGACAACGGTTTCCTCTGTTATCCCCCCGGGGCCCTTGGCCCCCCCATCAAATCCCCCATGACCCGGATCGATTACAATAACCCGCTGGCCCACCTCGGCGGCCAGGGCGGCTATTTCCTTGCGGGTAGAAAGGGGGCCACAATTATATAAAAATCCCAAAAGCAAAAATACCAACAAGATAACAACAACCGACCTTATGACCCGCCCTCTTTTCCCTCCCCAAAACGTCAAGAGCATCTACCTCCCCCTAAGAACCACCGTTCCCCGAATTAAAAATAGACATCCCGGTCCCCCCTAGTGGCCCCAGTATCTGAATTAAATCGGAATCATGCCACTATTTCCGGGTAAAAATTAAAGCCTCCTTTTATGCATATTATTATTCCCAGCTAATTAGAAACAAAAATGCGGGGCCTAGTTGTACCCCCACACTTAATTTGATGCTATACTAGAGGACAAAGTCAAAGGTAGTGCTATAATATAATTTGAAACAGCAAAAACAATTTAGAAAGGAGACTCATCGTGGATTATCGGAAGTTTGGCAGTAAGTATGTGGTGCGGTTGGACAAAGGTGAAGAAATAGTAGGGGCTATCAAAAAGTTATGCCGGGAAAAGAACATTCAGTTGGGAACCGTGTCGGGGATTGGGGCTGTGGACAAGGCCGTCATCGGATTGTTTGAAACCGCCAGCAAAAAATACCATTCCCGGGAACTTACGGGGGATATGGAAATTACCAGTTTAGTAGGCAACATTTCCACCCAAGATGGGGAGGTTTACTTACATCTTCACATCACCCTGGCCGACGGCAGCCTGGGGGCTGTAGGGGGCCATCTAAATAAGGCCGTGATCAGCGCAACCGGGGAAATAATCATCGACACCCTGGAGGGCCAGGTCGACCGTAGGTTTTGTGAGGAAGTAGGGTTAAACCTATTGGAGTTTTAAGTATATCGGAGCGGCATAGAAACCGCCCCCTAGCCTTTGGTGCTTATATGGGGGCGCTAGGGAGCCCTTCCCCCCCCAATAGTCGCCATTAATAATTTGCCCCTAGGGGCGGGGTTTCATCCCCGCCCCAGCTTGCTATTGCTGTACATCCTTTAAAAGGGCCTTTTCCTTCCATTTGCCCCTTCTAAAAAAGATATAGGTTATCGCCGCCCCTAGTACCCAGGCCATTAAAAGGGAAATAAAGATTGACTCCGGTCTGCCCCGGGGATACTGGGGGCTCCTAGTGAGGTAGGCCAGCCCATAGGCTATGGGTACCCGTAAAAAAATTGTAGTTAGCAAGGAAAGCCACATGGGGGTCACCGTATCCCCCGCACCACGCATGACACCCGAAAGAACCTGGGTCACGGCCATGGCGATATATCCCATTGCCAGTATGCGCATCATGCGCATGCTCAAATCAACCAGGGCTTTCGTACCAGTGAAAACGTTCATGAGATAACGGCCGAAAATCAAGATAATTATAGTTATAACCGTTGAGACCCCAACCGCTATTCCTAAACCCTGCCGTGTTCCCCATTCCACCCGCTCGATCTTCTGGGCCCCCACATTTTGCCCGGCATAGGTGGTCATGGTCATACCAAAGGTAAAATTGGGCATCATGGCAAATCCATCCACCCGCATTACAATAACATTACAGGCTATAATCATTTCCCCAAAGGTGTTTGTGAGGGACTGGACCGTTACCATGGCCAGGGAAAAAATCACCTGGGTCAAACCCGAGGGTAAGCCCAGCCTAAGGAGCTGTAGAAAATATTCCCGCCGCGGCTTCATCATATGCAAGTTGAAGTCGAATACAGCATGCATCCTACTAAGTTTAAGGGCACAGAGAACCGCCGAAAATAGTTGAGCGATAACCGTTGCCAGGGCCACACCGGGTACACCCATATTTAAACCAGCCACAAACCAAATATCCAGGATTATGTTAAGAGTGGTGGAAATAAGCAAAAAGATTAGGGCTGACAATGAGTCACCCAGCCCCCGCAATATTCCGGAAAATATATTGAAATAAGAAAAGCCCCAGTTACCGATCATTAGGATCAAAAGATAATCAGCACACCAATCTAGGATTGATTCCGGTGTGTTGATAAGAGTTAGCATAGGGCGTATGACCAGGGGCCCTATTAACATAAGTATTGAAGATGCAATAGCCGCCAGGGTTATACAGGCCCCAATAGATCGGGAAAGCCTTGCCCGATCCTTAGCCCCAAAATATTGAGAAACCATTATCCCCGCTCCAGTGGCCACCGCAACAAATAAAACCAGTAAAAAATGCAGTACGGGTAAGGCACTGCC
>JAAYTH010000156.1 GCA_012523785.1 Bacillota bacterium
CCCCGATCTCGGCCGCCTTTTCCAGCCAATTCTGGATTATGGGGTAAGCCCACCAATATAAATAATGTTGAAACCTGGGCCAATGTGGCCAATATTATTAGAAATGGTTCCGAGTGGTATGGTCAGTTCGGAACGGAAAAGAGCAAGGGGACTAAGGTCTTTGCCTTGACCGGGAAGGTCAAGAACACCGGACTAGTAGAAGTACCCATGGGTATACCCATGCGGGAGATAATCTATGAGATCGGCGATGGTATCCTTGATGACAAAAAGTTTAAAGCCGTCCAGATCGGCGGCCCTTCCGGTGGCTGCCTGTCAGAAGGACAGTTGGATCTGGCCGTTGACTATGAATCCTTGGGTAGTGCTGGGGCCATAATGGGTTCCGGCGGTTTAGTGGTTATGGATGAGGAAACCTGCATGGTGGATGTGGCCAAGTTTTTCTTGGATTTCACCCGGGCGGAATCCTGTGGCAAGTGCACTCCCTGTCGTGAGGGTATCCAGCGGATGCGGGAAATGTTGCAAGATTTTAGTGAAGGTAAGGGTAGCCTGGAGGATTTGGATAAACTGGAGCATTTGGCCCAGGTTATCAAGGATACAGCCCTCTGCGGTCTGGGCCAGACGGCACCCAACCCGGTTCTTACTACCCTGCGCTATTTCCGGGATGAATACGTGGCCCACATTAGGGACAAGAAATGCCCGGCGGGAGTATGTCAGGCCCTCCTGACCTATTACATTGTGCCGGAACTATGCCGGGGCTGTACAGCCTGTGCCCGGGTATGCCCCGTCGGGGCCATTACCGGGAAGGTTAAAGAGCCCCATGTTATAGATCCTGACAAGTGTATCAAGTGCGGTGCTTGTAAGGAAGCCTGCCGGTTTGATTCTATAATTCTCAAATAAGAATCTACATGATGATTTAGCATCTTGAAGGGGAGGGAAGTAGTATGAAGATGGTCAACTTAACCATTGATGGCTGCCAGGTGGAAGTACCTCAGGGTGCAACGGTGCTGGAGGCTGCCCAGCAAGTAGGGATTGAGATCCCGACCCTTTGTTATGAAAAGGATCTCAGCCTGGGCACCGCCTGCCGCATGTGTGTGGTTGAGGTGGAAGGTAATAAGAAAAATCTACCGGCCGCCTGTGCCCAGCCAGCTATGGAAGGAATGATTGTCCACACAAACACCCCTAAGGTCAGGGAAGCACGGAAGATGATCTTGGAATTAATGGTGGCCAACCACCCCCTGGATTGCTTGACCTGTGAGGCTAATGGTAGGTGTAAACTGCAGCAGTATTGCTATGAGTATGGGGTCAAGGAATCTACTTTTACCGGGGAACGGCGCCGGTTTACCGTTGATGATGGTAATCCTTTTATCGAGCGGGATTTGGAGAAATGCATCCTTTGTGGCCTGTGTGTGCGGGTTTGTGATGAGGTCCAGGGGGTGGCGGCCATTGACTATACGGACCGGGGATTTGACACTAAGGTGACGACCTTTATGGATCGGGGCCTGGATGATTCCCCCTGTGTGTCTTGTGGCCAATGTGTGTATTACTGTCCAGTAGGGGCCTTGACGGCCAAACCCAGTAAAGGAAAGGGCCGGGACTTTGAAGTAGAAAAGATTCCCACGACCTGCGGTTATTGTGGGGTCGGCTGCCAGTTGGCCCTCAATGTGAAGAACGATAAAATTGTTGGTATAACCAATATACCGGATAATCATAACCAGGGTTACCTTTGTGTCAAGGGCCGTTTCGGCTATGATTTTGTCGACAGCCCGGAACGTTTGACTACCCCCTTGATCAAAAAGGAAGGGGAATTTGTCGAAGCCTCCTGGGATGAGGTCCTTAATCTGGTGGCGCAAAAATTAAGTAAAACTCGGGATGAATATGGTCCTGATGCCATTGCCGGCCTATCTTCGGCCCGGACCACCAATGAAGAGAATTATCTCTTCCAGAAATTCTTCCGGGCGGTCATCGGTACCAATAACATCGATCACTGTGCCCGATTGTGACACGCTCCCACTGTAGCCGGTCTGGCTACTGCCTTTGGAAGCGGTGCAATGACTAACAGTATTGCTGGAATTGAAAAGGCCAATGTGATCATGGCCATAGGAACCAATACCACCGAGGCCCACCCGGTAATAGGTATCCGGGTTCATAAGGCCCAGACCCGTCATGGGGCCAAGCTCATTGTCATTGACCCCCGCAAGACGGATATGGCCCAAAGGGCTGATATCTGGCTTAGACCCTACCCGGGCACCAATGTGGCTATTCTCAATGGTTTGTTGCGTGTCATTATCAATGAAGGTTTGGCTGATGAAGAATTTATTGCCCAGCGGACGGAAAACTTTGCCGCTGTCAAGGAAGCCGTGGCCCCTTATACACCGGAAGTGGTGGAAAAGATCAGTGGCATCCCGGCGGCTGATTTGGTGGCCGCTGCCCGCCTCTATGCGGAGGCAGAACGGGGTTCCATTCTTTATACCATGGGTATAACCCAGCATACTACTGGTACTGAAGGGGTAATGTCGGTAGCCAACCTGGCCTTGGCCACGGGCAATCTGGGCAAGGAAGGAACCGGTGTCAATCCCCTGCGGGGGCAGAATAATGTCCAGGGGGCTTGTGACATGGGTGCCCTGCCTGTATTCTTCCCCGGCTATCAATCGGTGACTAATCCGGACATTCGGGAAAGATTTGCCCAAAGTTGGGGTGTGGCCAAACTGCCCGACAAGGGTGGCCTGAAGGTGGGGGAAATCATCGAGGGTGCCGGTGAGGGTACGGTGCGGGCCCTGTATGTGATGGGGGAAAATCCCATGCTCAGTGACCCGGATATTACCCATGTGGAGGCTTCCCTCAAAAACCTGGATTTCCTGGTGGTGCAGGATATCTTTATGACGGAAACGGCGGAGTTGGCCGACGTTGTTTTGCCGGCAGCATCCTTTGCGGAGAAGGAGGGCACCTTTACCAACACCGAACG
>JAAYTH010000157.1 GCA_012523785.1 Bacillota bacterium
ATGTTTTGCGGAATTTATTATACATTCCAACCATTCTAATTATAATATTCGGCAGCAATTTGTTTTTTCCTGCAGGTTACAACTGGAACCCCGCCTTTTAACCTGGATTCCCGCCCCCCATAACGAGGCCTTGAAATAAAAAGTCCCAAACCATTAAAAACCCCGCATTTATTCCCATCTTTTATACATACTTCCATCGTTATGTGTTATAATACACATAACAAGGAGGTGTAGCCAATGGCTGCCATTGTCTATCAGCATGACAAACGTATCGGAGTTACCTACGCTTACGAATCCATTTCCTACTGGGATAAGGAAAAACAGCAGTCCCGGGCCAAAAGAACCCTTATAGGCCGGGTGGATCCCGGAACCGGGGACATAGTCCCCACCGATGGTAGGGGTAGGAAAAGGAGAAAGGCCGGCACAAAGCCTGAAGTGCCCAAAAAAGGCCCGGTCCCATCTATTCAAACCGCCAGAACCTTCTATGGTGCCACTTATTTACTAGATGCCATCGGGGAAAAGTTAGGTATTACTGCGGATTTAAAGGAGTGTTTTCCCCAGACATACCGTCAGATACTATCCATTGCCTACTATCTAATCTTAGAAGACAACAATCCCCTCTATCGCTTTGAAAAATGGGGCAGTCTGCATAAACATCCCTATGGCAAAAACATCACCTCCCAGCGAAGTAGTGAAATATTTGCTTCCATCACCGAAGAGGCCAAAAACCAGTTCTTCCGGCTACAGGGGAAGAGGCAGCTGGAAAGGGAATACTGGGCCTATGATATTACCTCCATCTCTAGTTATTCTGAGCATCTGCGGCAAGTGCAATACGGTAAGAATAAAGAGGGGGATCGACTAGCACAACTCAACCTAGCCCTGGTTTTTGGTGAAACTTCCAACCTCCCCTTCTATTATCGCAAACTAGCCGGGAATATCCCCGATTCCAAAACCGTCAAGAATTTGTTGGCTGACTTAGATGTCCTGGGCTTTTCCCGGGTAAAGTTAGTAATGGATAGGGGTTTTTATAGTAAAGACAATATCAATGCCCTTTTCAAAGAACACCTAAAATTCCTCATCTCAACTAGGATGAACCTTACCTTTATTAGACAGGAACTGGACCCCATCTATGATGAATTTCGCACCTTTGATCATTACAGTGAGAAGTATGAGCTTTATCACCGCACAGTACAAACCAAGTGGGACTATAGCCAGTATCGGCCCTATAAGGGAGACACCCTAGCGGAGAAGAGGCGTATTTACGTTCACTATTATTACAACATTGACCGGGCTGCTGAGGAAGAAAAGGCTCTTGATCGGAAACTGATCAAATTATGCCAGGAGTTAGAAACAGGTCAAAGAACTCCGGAACATGAGAAGCTCTACCAAAAATACTTCCGGACGAAAACCACACCCAAACGTGGTACTGTGGTTACTGTTAAGGAGGAGGCCGTTAGAGAGGCCAAGCGTTATTTTGGTTTCTTTGCCCTTTTAACCAATGAAACCATGGATGCTATTACGGCCTTGGAACTTTATCGCAACAAAGATGTAGTGGAAAAGGCCTTTGGCAATCTGAAGGAACGTCTAAACATGCGCCGTACCTTGGTTTCTTCGGAACAAAGTCTTGATGGCAAGCTGTTTGTGGAGTTTGTGGCCCTTATTTATCTGTCTTATATCAAAAAACAAATGCAAGGGACGGATTTATTCAAATACTATACTATGCGGGGTGCCCTTGATAAGCTTGATGTCATTGAATGTTTTGAGGAGCCGGGAAGGAAATTACGTGTCGGTGAGCTTCTTGGGAAACAAAGGGATATTTATACAAGTTCGGGGGTTGCTCCGCCTTCCCCATTATGAGTGGGCGGGAATCTAGGCTCTATGTTCGCAATTGTTGCCGTGATAAATTCCCTAGTTGCTTTGTAGTTATAAACTGTGTTATCATCATTTCAGAGAGTCACCATCCTTTGGAATGTTTTGGGGACTACTTAACAATTCCACAAGGAGAGTGGTGTACCCTCTTTTTCTGCTAAAATGTTTACAAAT
>JAAYTH010000158.1 GCA_012523785.1 Bacillota bacterium
CAACGGCGGCTCCGGCAATGACATCACCATGACCACCAATAAATTTGGTTGCACTGTGCACTACCACATCCGCTCCCAACTTCAAGGGGCGCTGTAAATATGGAGTGGCAAAGGTATTGTCTACCACAACCTTGGCCCCAATGCGGCGGGCCAATTGGGACATGGCTTCGATATCCACCAACTTCATAGTCGGATTGGCCGGTGTTTCCAAATAGATAACCTTGGTATTGGGCTTTAGGGCAGCTTCCGCCGTTTCGGGATTAGATAGATCGGCAAAGGTGGTTTCAATGCCATAGCGGGGGAGAATGGTAGATAAAAAGGCATGGGTACAGCCATAAATAGTATCACAGGATACAATATGATCACCCTGTTTGGTCAAGGCCAATAGGGTCCCGGTGATGGCGGCCATCCCCGAACCAAAGGCCAGTCCCGCCTCCCCCTCCTCCAGATTGGCTATTTTTTCTTCAAAGGCGGCTTGGGTAGGGTTGCCAAGGCGAGTATAGATGTAACCGTCCTCCTCCCCGGCAAAGCGGGCGGCACCCTGATCAACATCTGCAAAGACAAAGGTAGAAGTCTGGTATATGGGAGTACTCAAGGCACCGGTAAGGGGGCAGGGGCCCTGCCCAGCATGGATTGCCCTGGTAGTAAAACCGGTCTTTTCCAACTTCATATCAAATCCTCCTTTACAGATTTTATAATATTATCCGCAACAACCGAACCAATCTCTGCGAAAACACTCCACCTCCTTTTTTAAACCCGGCAGAATTTGTGTCAACGGTTCCCCAAAGGGATGGGCAGGCCTTCAGACCTTAATTTTATACCTGTTCACTGGAATATTCGTCTTCATTGGAATCTTCGTGAACCGGAAGGTAAGTTCCTGCCCTGGGGGGGATAATAATACAACCAGCACTTCTTCTTTAGCCCTTAAAATTATAGATGGGAGTCAATATGGCAATTACCTCAGCGGCATCCTGGATGTTATTGATAATTTCATCCATGGGCTTGTAGGCCAGGGCACATTCATCCAGGGTTGACCTATTGGCAGTCGTTGTATATATCCCCTTCATGGATTCTTTAAATTCCTTTAAATCCAGTACCCTCCTGGCTTCCCGCCTACTCATCAGCCTTCCGGCCCCGTGGGGAGCAGAATAGTTCCAATCCTTATTGCCTTTACCGATACAGAGTAGGCTGCCATCCCGCATATTTATTGGAATTATAATCTTTTCTCCCTCCCGGGCCGAAATAGCACCCTTTCTCAAAATCATGCTGTCTAAATCGATATAATTGTGGATAGTCGTAAGCTGTTCTTCCACTTCCAGCCCCATGCGGTTTATGATCTCATCGACAATGGCCTTGCGGTTATAAGAGGCATAGCGTTGGATTATCTTCATATCGTGCAAATAGTTATCATAACTTTCCCCTTCCAGGTAAGCCAAATGCCTGCTTATCTTGCCCGGGCCGGTTTCTTGCTTTGCTCCCCGGCGGCCCTTTTTCTTCCCTTGCCCATATCCGCCGGCCCCTTTGGTCAGCTCCGTATAAGCCAACTTCTGATAATGGTCCGCCACCTGTTTACCCAAATGCCTGCTCCCGGAATGAACAACTAAATACAAGGCTCCATCCTCATCCCTGTTAACCTCTATAAAGTGGTTTCCCCCACCCAAGGTACCGATACTTAATCTAGCCCTTTTCAGATTAACATGGTTCTTGCAAACCAAACGATTAAAATCTATATTTTCCACATATCGGTGCTCCCTTTTCCTAATATTAAACCCGGCGGGGATGGAGCGATGAATTATCTGGTCTAACCTCTCCAAATCCATTTCCCGCTGTTTTAGCCTTATGGTCTCGATACCACAACCAATATCAACACCAACTAAATTCGGCACAATTTTATCCGTCACCGTCATGGTGGTACCAATGGTGCAACCAGCCCCTAGATGGGCATCGGGCATAATTCTGATAACACTTCCCTTTGTAAATTCCTGATTACATAATTCCCTAATCTGGGCAATAGCCTTTTCCTCCAAACTATCAGTAAACACCTTGGCAGTATTGAACTGACCCTTAATCCGAATCATCTTTTCACTCCTTGATTTAATAATAAACCACCGACCACCTTAATTGTCTCATACTTCGGCCAATAATAAAAGGTGGTGGAAATAAAAAGCGCGGGAAGACAGTCTCCTGGACCCCACTGCTTTAGCATTCCAGAATTTGCTGTGATATAATTTAACTGACAGCTTGCATTATAATTCCCAGGGAAAATTAAACGCGGCTGGATATAGAAATAAAAATAGGACGCAAATTATACTGTCAGGGGGCCATTTGATGATCAGAAAAGAATACAGCGCCCCGGTGATTTTAATATCTTCTTTAAGGATAAACAAGTATAAAGTGAAAAGGTGGCCAAGTGGACCGACCATACACTAAAAACCCTGGGGACAACTTATGGGACAATTTTAATGAAAGCAGGTGTTTTGGAAGGAAATCAACGGCTACACTGATGAAATGGGGGTTTGGATTTCTGGTTTCTTTGGCAGCGGTAAATCCCACTTCTTGAAAATCTTATCCTATTTGCTGGGGAACAAGGAAGTAGACGGTAAAAAGGCTATTGATTATTTTACAGATGATGAAAAAATCAGTGACCAGATGGTCCCGGCCGAATAGAGCCTGGCAGGATTTCAAGGAATATGACGAAAGGATTGCCTACTTGGCTTTGGCCCGTACTGCTATTGATTTGGATGATGGAGTAAAGGTGAACTACAATAAGGTACAAACCGATGCCGGGGGCAACACATATGGTGTTTTGAAAAAAATATAATAGGAAAAAATTTGTTAAGCCTAAATTTAAGAAAGGTAAAGATCCTATCCCAATGCTTGGTTATAATTGAGAAAGGGATAAGTATAATCGTTGGGGAATTGCATGTTACATATTATGGCAGCCAGTGGAACTCTTATAAAAGTTGAGGATCTGGCCAATGTGCTCCAGGCCTGTTTAGACAGTGGGGCAAAAAAGGTACTAGTGCCAATTACCCCGGCGGCCCACATGGCCTCTGTTCCCCCGGAACCTATGGGAAAATTTAATTTGATATTCTACCAGACACCAGAAGATGCAGTATTCAAAGCGTTGGGAGCGGAATAATTCTCGACACTGATTCCAAACATTAAGGAGGAAGTGTCCCCGTGTTCTTGGGAAAAAGATAGGAGTTGAATTAATAATGCACTTCAAAAAGGTATATTTGCCCTATGTATTATTGGGCTCCGCTTACATCCTTTACTATCTCACACATGTAAGCGAAATTTATATTTTTATAGGCCTAATTTATGTTTTTATTGCTTTCCACCACCATTAGATCTGTTGCCGCCCCCGACTTGATCCCCCCTTTATTCCCCTACCCCTAACTATGTACATCTTAAATAAACTCTTTCCCTGGCCACTAACCATAGGGAAGGACCCTGGAAGCAGCGGAAAGAGTTTATTTATTGGGGAGGGGGTTTATTAGGAGGATACAGTATATATCAAATATACTCCTTCCCCTACTCCGTCATCACACTTTTGGTTAAATTGCGGGGCTTATCGACATCACAGCCTCTTTCCACCGCGGCGTAATAGGCAAAGAGTTGAAGGGGCACAACGGCTAAAATAGGGCTGAGGAGACGGTGGGTAGCGGGAATTTCAAAGAGGTGGTGGGCCAGTTCCCCCAGCTCATCTTTTCCGGCCTTAGCCACGGCTATGATCTTTGCCCCCTTATCCCTGGCCCCTTGAATGTTCCCCAGGGTCTGGGAAAAAACATGGGGCTGGGTAGCCAAGGCTATAATGGGCACCCCTTCGGTAACGAGGGCCAGGGTACCGTGTTTAAATTCCCCGGCGGCGCAGGCTTCGGCATGAATATAGGAAATTTCCTTGAGCTTTAAGGCCCCTTCCAAGGCTATGGCATAGTCGAGGCTTCTGCCTATAAAAAATATATGTTCATGGGAAGCATACTTTCGGGCCAGCTCAGCAATGGGGCTGGCTTGGCCCAAGAGCTCTTCCAGCTGATTAGGCAGAGCGTGAAGGCCTTTAATAAGTTGGGCCAGCCGGGTTTCTTCTACCGTCTTGCGCACTAGTCCCACCTGCAGGGCCAGCATAATTAGGGCCACCAATTGTGTTACATAGGTTTTGGTGGAAGCAATGGCAATTTCGGAACCGGCCCGGGTGTAAAGGGTGTAATCGGCCTCCTGGGCAACGGTGCTGCCGACAACATTGGTAATGGCTATTATTTTTGCCCCCCGGGCCTTGCATTTTCGCATCGCTACCAAGGTATCGGTCGTTGTACCGGACTGGCTGATAGCTATTACCAGGCTATTGGCGGGCATAAAGGGATTGCGGTAGCAGAATTCGGAGGCAATATCGACCTCCACCGGGAGTCCTGTCAATTCTTCCAGGGCCTCCCGGCCCACCAGCCCGGCATGGTAAGAGGTGCCACAGGCAATGATGAATATTTTTTCCAGGGACCGAAGTACTTCATCTTTGAGCCCTATTTCCTCTAAAAAGACACTTTCTTCCCTTAGCCTAGCCCCCATGGTATCCCTAAGGGCCTTGGGCTGCTCGTGAATTTCCTTGAGCATAAAATGCTCATATCCTAATTTCTCGGCCCGGGTTGAATCCCATGGGCCTAGAGTAATATTCTCCTCTTTAATTCTACGCATGATGAAATTCCCTCCTTATTTATAAATACACACTCCCCCGAGACAAAAGAAAAACCGAGACTATGCCTCGGTCGTCTACTACAACAATATACCCCTATGCCTGGGAAGCATCACTTTGGAATAAGCAAATAGGTGCTCCCCCCAGCATATTTCTCTTTTTGCATAGACACAGTCAAATCCCACTACAGTTCCCTTTGTCCCGGCCGTCACCGGCAGGTTTTAAAAACTGCTTACGATGGTGGGAACACCGAGGGGCATCCGCCGAAAAATTCGATTAACCCCTTCCTCGTCAGCTCTCCCAAGAATTAGTATAAGGGTATAGTAAACCCTTTTTGGGGAGAGCTCTGGCGCTATAATAATGCTCCTTATTTAGTTGTCCATGTTTTCCCTTTAGCCCTTTTCGCTGGGCATCACCCCCTATGCCAACTCTTCCCCAATTACCTTCACCAACTGCCCGGCTATTTCCTCCAGCTCATTTTTATCCTCACCTTCCACCAACACCCGCACCTTGGGTTCAGTACCCGAAGGGCGCACCAGGACCCGCCCCACACCGGCAAGGGCAGCATTGGCAGAATGAATAGCTTCCTGGATCCGGGGATTGGTGGAAAATTCCCGCCGGCGGGATACCAAGACATTATTTTGTACTTGGGCTAGGCGGGGCATGGGAGCTGTTAGCCCGGCCAAGGATTGTCCCGTCGCCTTTACAATAGTAGCTACCTTTAGGGCTGTGACAATCCCATCCCCAGTACTGTTGTAATCCAGGAAAATAATATGCCCCGATTGTTCACCACCCAAATTAGCCCTCGACTCCTGCATTTCGGCCAGCACATACCGATCCCCCACCCGGGTCCTCTTAACCCCTATTCCCTTCTCCTTCAAAGCTATATCCAGACCCAGGTTGCTCATCACCGTTGTAATTAGGGTTCTTTGCCGAAGCTGCCCGGCGGCCGCCATCTGGAGGGCACAGATGTACATGATCTGATC
>JAAYTH010000159.1 GCA_012523785.1 Bacillota bacterium
GTTGGAATAGGATGGGTTTTGGGAGCCAGTTGTATTTAGAGGTTGAAATTAGGTATTGGAGGGGGTGAAGTTAGTAAAATAAGGCCTATAGATGATTTTACGAATAGGGGGAGTTCTACAGAAAATTAATCCTGAAGATATTTGTTTTATTCCGGGGGTCAAGAAAATAATTGGGTAATTCAACGATTTTTAGTTATCATAATTCCTGTCTAAAATGGCGAAATTGGACCACCAATGGCAACAATCCAGTGATGACCCACGTATTTCCGCATTAACATGCCCTATCTAGTTTCATGCCTATATGCCCTGGGAGGGGAATTTGCATAATATTCCAACAAATGGCCATCCCCTCTGTCGCTAGCCATTTGGTGTAAGGGGGTTGGGAGAAACATTAGGGATACGGTGACAATAGCAAAACAAACAAACCGTTCTTAGTGAAACGATGGAAAAGTGTAATGCAGGAGGTAGAAGATATTGAAGGCACAGATTGTCTGTATTCCAGAGCCGGGAAAAATTGATGTGGTGGAAAAGGAACTTACCATTGGACCGGAAGATATTTTAGTCAAGACGACGATGTTCTCCATATGCGGGACGGATAAGAATTACTATCTTGGTAAATTGCCCCGCGGTACTAAAATTATCGATCCCAGCACCAGCGGCTATGAGTCACATGATAAATACCCCATACTCATGGGCCACGAGGGTGCTGGCATTGTGGTGGAGACCGGTTCAGCCGTCAGGGATATAAATGTTGGCGATTATGTCGTCAGTATGGGTTGGAATAACTGCATGGCTGACTATTGGGTGAGCCAGTATCGCCCGGATGGCCGCGGTCTCATTTTGGCACCAAAAGGGATATCTAAGGATGTTGCTGCCTTAGGCGATGCTGTTGCTTGCTCTATTTATGCTGGTATGCATAGTGGTGTAATGTTGGGTGATGTCGTGGCAATCGTTGGTTGTGGTTTTGCTGGTCAGGTTATTGCCCAGATCGTTAAGCGAATGGGTGCCAAAACGGTGATTTGCATCGAGCCCATTGAACCTAAACTTGAACTGGCCAAAAAACTTGGATGTGATGTTGTTCTGAATCCGAACAAGGTAGATGTTGAAGAAGAGGTGCGCAAACTTACTAATAATGTAGGTGTCGATGTAGTCATTGAAACTGCCGGTTTAGGTGAGACGGTTCAGATGAGCACAGATATCCTAAAACACGGCGGTATTTTAGGCATGTACAGTTGGATTTTGGATCCAGTTAACCTATTTGTGGATAGATGGCATGATGACGGTTTTGATATCCGTACCCTAGCCATTATGCATCGCATTTTGCACGATATGCGGTGGTGGATTGATAAGACAATGCAGGTTGCAGCCGATCAAATAATTAGTATCGATCCTTTATTAACCCACCGTTTCAGTTTTGAAGATGTTGAGAAGGCATTTGAGTGTGCCAGTACAGATGATACCGCTGTTAAAGTTGGTATTGATGTATCTTGACCTGCTATTAGGTTATAATCTGTAGGCAGTTTCATTCTTTGTTGTTCGCAAATAAAAGGGAAGTATATGATTTTCCTTGATACTATTATTGAGAGGATGAATATCATGAAAAAAAAGCTTATTGTGTTTGTTCTTGCACTTCTTTTATGCCTATCCCTAGCCGGGTGTACTGACCGAACCCCAAGCAATCTTGAAAACAACTCGGAGGATGGGGACAGCACCGGCTGGGTCTTTGATCGCCCGGTGGAAATTGTGATGCCAGCCCCCGAAGGTTCAGGTGTAGATATGACCATGCGAAAGCTAGAGGGATATCTGAAGGAAGAGCTGGGGACTAATATCATACTGACTAATATGGCCGGTGCCAGCGGTGTTACTGGCTTCACCTGGGCTAGGGGTCAGGAGCATGATGGGTATTTATTCCAGTACACTTCCCCCTCTGCCGTCGGGGCCGCTGCCATGGGTAACTTTGATTTTGATTTCTTTAGTGAAGTTAAGCCCTTGACAAGATTGTTGAACACATACAACGTTATTTTTACCAGAAAAGATGCCCCCTTTACAAATTATGAGGAATTGGTCGACCATGCCACAGCCAACCCCGGGAAGGTCAGCATTGCAGTACAATCAATGACTGGCATTGATGGTGCCTGCATGGGTAAATTTCTTGAAGCCTGTGAGCTAGATCTAAACATGGTCAACTTTGAAGCTGAGTCTGTCGCAGCTTGTATTTCAGGTCAGGTTGACTTGATCATGGACACTTATGGCGAATGTGAAGCCTATGTCGAATCAGGGGATTTAATTCCCATTATTCAGCTGTCTGAAGAACGCAACAAAAACTTACCTGATGTCCCCTGCGCCTATGATCTGGACTTGGATGCTGCACAGGAAAACTGGTATGGGTTTACTTGCTTCGTCGGCACCCCAGATGAGGCCCAAGATGCTTTTGTAGAGGCTATTATGAAGTGTTCTGAAATTCCCGAATGGAAAGAGTTTCTAGAAGATGCGGGTTTCAATAGTGGTAAGACTTGTACCCCGGAAGAGTTTGCTGTTATTGTTGAAGACACAGCATCGGCCATGGAAAGAGCTCTTTCCTTCTTTAAAAATGCGAATAGCCACTGATCCGGACTAAAATAAACGGCAAAGGGCCTAATTCTGGCCCTTTGCTATAAAAAAGCACTGTATGGGATGTGACGCACCAATGGCGGAATTAATTTTTTGTTCTTTTTTGAGTTTATTCTTCAGCATTATGATGGTAGCCGGTTGGGTGACTACAGAGGTATACTTAGGAGATGAGAGTGTTCGAGTATATCCGTGTATTTTATTAGCAGTTATCTCCGTATGTCTTGTGTTGCATTGTGTATCCCTATACAGGCATCTGCCCAAAGAGGAAAAGAGGAAGGGTCTACTGCAAATTTTCGGACTATGTGAAGCAAATACCCAAAGGCTCTTACTCTCTATAGTAGCTACGATACTATATATTTATTTACTAGATATACTAGGTTTTGTTATTTTAACCCCCTTGATCACCATTTGGTATATGTATACCCTGGGCGAGCGGAATTGGGGAAGGCTTATTTTAATTTCTTTATTGTTGACGGCAGTTGTGTACTCTATTTTCGTATATGGGCTTCAGATCCGTTTCCCAAGGGGGAGGGGGGTATTCCGGAAATTTTCGCTCATGATGGAGTACTTATTTAGGTAGGGGGTAGGATTGTAAATGGAGTCATTATTGTATTTAGGCGAGGCTTTTAAAGTAATCTTAGCACCTCAACAATTGCTAATTATGCTTGCTGGGGCGACTTTCGGCGTGATTCTGGGTGCCCTGCCGGGTATCAGTGCTACGATGGCCGTCATTTTAGCCATGACTTTTACCTATGTTATGGACCCGGTTCTGGGCATTACCTTTCTATGTGCTGTCCACTGTTCTGCCATAACTGGTGGCAGCATCAGTGCTGTTTTATTTAAAATTCCCGGAACGCCGGCTAGTGCAGTTACTACCTTTGACGGCTATCCAATGGTTCAAAGGGGTGAGGCGGGCCGTGCCCTAAGCACCGCCCTGTTTTCTTCTGCGATTGGTACCGTCATCGGTGGTATAATTATGTTTTTTTGCACTGCCCCTTTAATGGTGGCTGCACTGAAGTTTGGGGCAGCAGAAATGTGTGCTATAGTACTGATGGGTCTTAGTATAATTGCATTTTTAGATGAGGAAAACATGTTGCTCACCCTTATATCCGGGTTTATAGGGCTGTGGATCGCTACTATTGGCCAGGACCCGATAACCGGGCAATCCCGGTTTGTATTTGGGTCTTCATTTCTGTTGGCTGGTGTGGATTCGCTGTCATTTATGATTGGAATTTTTGCCTTTTCCGAGGTGCTGGAGGAAGTTTTTAAGCCGACGATGTCAATTAATGAGGAAAA
>JAAYTH010000160.1 GCA_012523785.1 Bacillota bacterium
ATCAGCAGTTGCAAATTCTTCTTTTGCCCACTTCAGATCAAAACCTTTTTCCAGGAGGCGTAGGCGGGCGGTGACAGCGTTGTTCATTTCCGGGCCGAATGCATACCCAAAGGCAGCATTACCCTTAACAACGGAACCCGCCGGCGGTGTGATTTCGTCAACAGGCTCAAGTTCGGCCGTAAATTTATTTACCACCCTGACACACTCCACGCCCATTTGATAGGGCAGAGTCCAACCAGCAACATCATATGGCCTTTCCGCTGGCCCGCCGGGGTATTCCAAACGGTCGGGATAGGTTTGAGTATCCAGCAGGGCAATGACATTGGCACGGTAAGGCTGCTGGGTCTTGATAACATAACTGCCAGCGGGGTAGGTTTTTCCATCGGCCTTAAAGGCCATCCGGGCCTGATGTATTTCCGTCCCCTGGAAGGAGAGGATTTCCAGCATTTTGGCAACCGTGGCCGGATCACTTTGATCGGCCGGGATAACAAAGGCAAAGGGGGCTTCCTTTTCCCCTTTGGTAACTGCCTTTTGCCCCATCAGCACAAAGTTATTGATAAACATGTCCCGATAGCGGGCAGCAGTTTTCAGGAAAGAAAAGACGGTGGCTTCCTCATAGGCAACAATATCTCCGAGTCGCCACTCACCACCCGGCCAGGGGTCGGGATTATTCGTGAGGAACTCATTGGGATCGGCGAGGCCCCTTCGGGCACCGCTGGGTTTTTCAACAGTAATGGGCGTGGCAAGTTTAACACTGGCCGCCTCCGTCAACAGCCCCACCATATTGTGGTAGTAAGGGGCGCTGCGCATGCCACCATGCCACCAGGTATCATAAATGGCATTGCTGCAAACTCCCGACATACCTTGTGCGCACAGTTCAGTGGTAGCAGCGCCACCCAAAAGCATGATTTGGCGCAAAATTAGCGGGTCTATTTCCCAGTTGGGCGGGTCAAAGAAAGGTGGAATGAAAAAACGGGCACCATCACTGCCCATTTGATGAATATCGTATATAATTTCCGGGAACCATTCCTGATACAGTATTTTGCCTATGTTCCTGGATTCCTGGAGATTAAACATAAACCAATCGCGGTTGTTATCATGGCCACAGTAGCGGGCATAGAGCCATGGTTGGTTAGTACCTTCAAATTCTGTCCCTAACGTATCCCGATACCAATTGGCTACCATATCGTGGCCATCGGGGTTGAGGGTTGGTACAATGAGGACAATGGTGTTCTCAAGAATTTCTGCTACTTCAGCATCATCACTTGTGCCCAAGCGATAAAGGACATTGGTAAGGGCATGGACGCCGCCGACCTCGGTGGAATGGCCAGCGGTATTGACGAAAAACACCGTCTTGGCTTCGGATTTTAGTTTTTCCAGTTCCTCTGCACTAAGTCCGCGGGGATCAGCCAGCTTTTTCTGGAGGCCCTTATAATACTCCAAGCGGGCAATGGTGTCCGGTGAACTGACAATAGCCATGATCATGGTGTCATCTTCGGTAGTAGGGCCGATATCCTC
>JAAYTH010000161.1 GCA_012523785.1 Bacillota bacterium
GAAATTACTGAGAGTTCCCCCATCAGTATTCTAGGCTTAACCCCCCCGACAGGTCTGTCCAGGACGGCCGAAAACCACAAGGTAGCTGTTACAGTTGTAAATGATGATGGGGCTGCTGTGATTGCCGATGAACAGTTCGAATATATTTTTCCCCCTGCTGGTATGACCATGAAAATTAATCGGGTTTATCCCGGGAACATCCTGGCCTTTAATGAGAACCCGGTGACCATTGAAGGGGTAGGCTTTCAAGCGGGACTGGATATTTTAGTTGGCTATGATAAAGTTGCCGCGGATGGCTGTACCATTTATGATTCCCGGGGTGATATTGTTGCAGAAGCGGGGGATGGCCTGGGTGTACTCATTGAATTTCTTACACCCAAATTGTCCCCCGGAACCTATGATGTTACGGTGGTAAACCCCGACACGTCCCTGGCCCGGGCCCCCGGGGCCTTGACCGCTAATTTGCGGGAAACCCGTCCTGAAATTTCCCAAATCATTCCGGCCCGGGGACCCAACATTGGCTCCGAAGTAGACATAATTGGATATGATTTCAGGGAAGGGGCGGTGGTATACTTCGGCAATGAATTGGCGGAAGTTATAGAAATGAAAAACATAGATGAGGAGTTAGGGGTTATTACAGTACAGACACCCCCCCAAGCCCCCGGCAAGAAGGATGTCCTGTTGGTCAACCCCGATGGGGCCAGCTGCAGCAAAAAGAAGGCCTTCGAATATTTATATCACCAAGACAGTATTCCCCGCATAAGGGCAATATACCCCCCACTAGGAGATGTGGCCGGGGGGACCAGGCTGCAAATCTTCGGCCAGGATTTTTATGGGGGCGGAAACGGAGAAGTAGAGGTCTATGTGGGCTATAAAAGGGCCGCGCAAAATCTGGAAGTTAAGGATATTGATAACAACGGTTATGGTAAAGAAATAAGTGTCTTAACCCCCCCCAATGAGGCGGGTACTTATGATATAAAGGTTTATAATCCCGATGGGGCTTATTTTATCCTCAAGGAGGCCTTCACTTATAAAGAAATAAAAGATTACCCGACAATTACAGCATTGGAGCCCAGTGTGGGGCCCGTTGCCGGGGATATCTGGGTAACTATAGAAGGAAGTGGGTTCAAGGAGGGTATGGAGGTGTTTTTCGCTGATCGGGAAGCCAAGGAAATCATCATCCAAAATCCCAACAGAATGAGGGTAAAAGTACCCCGGGGAGAAGGGCCGGGTCTGGTTGATCTTATCGTCATAAATGCCGACGGCGGCAGTGCTATTTTGGAAGAAGGATTTGAATATGTTTCTATTTCCCCGGAAGATGCTCCTAGGATAGATAAGGTTACCCCTTCGGTGGGTAGAACCACGGGCAGCACCCGGGTCACCATCAGCGGCAGCAACTTCCAGGAAGGGGCGGTCATCTTCTTTGGTTCCCAACCGGCGGTGGAGGTGGAAGTGGATTCCAAGAACCGTATTTTTGCTGTTACTCCCCCCCAAGGGGTGGGGGTGGTGGATGTCAGTATTACCAACCCCGACGGTGGTTATGACCTTTTGCCCCGGGGCTTTAGCTATATTGAAAAAGATGGACCCCTGGTCAGGGGGGTTACACCCTCCTCCGGTGATACCGGTGGCGGTATCCGGGTAGTCGTCAGCGGGGAAAATTTTGATGAGGGGGCCCAGGTCTACTTTGATAGCGAAAGGGCCACCAGTATCGCCCAAGAGGAAGGCAGACTGATTGTGGAAACCACGCCCCAGGACCCGGGCCCGGCGGATGTGACGGTGGTCAACCCCGATGGGACGGAGGGGACCTTGGCGGCGGCCTTTACCTATTTTGGCCCCCCCCGGCCACCGAGGGATTTGGAGGTCCAGACCATCGATGACAACACCATCCTCCTATCCTGGGATCCGGTGGTGGGGGCCCGGGGTTATGAGATATATGGGCGCCGCTACCGGGATGATGATATGGAATTTATGGGGGCTACCCCGGAGACCCACTACTATGTCACCGGCCTGCGGCGGGATACCCGCTACTATTTTGAAATCCGGGCCGTCAACGAATACGGTATCTCCACAGCGGTTAAGGAACTCGGGGGCCGCACCAGTGATAAGGGTGGTTCGGGCACCAGCTGGTGGTACAGCGGTGACGATGGACTGCACCTGGAGGGGGATGGTCTGACTGTTCTCCTTAAGGAGGCCGGGTATGGCAGCCGGCGGGTTTATAACCTGGATCTTAGGGATGCCGTGTATGATAAGGTGAAAAAATATATCATTAATATTCCGGCGGCGGCCGTGGAAAGGACCGGCAAGCTGCTGGTGGAAACCAGGCAGTTACGCCTTGAATTCCCCCTTTCTGTCTTTGAGCGGGCTGGCCTGCGGAATTTGACCTATCGGGAGCGGCAGGAATCCTATGGGCGCATTATCCTGGAAAAGATAGATGGTTGGGAAGGGGATATCCTCCAGTCCCTTCTTCCCCAGGGCACCCGCCCCCTATCGGTTCCCTACCGGCTAATAGGAGAGCTGCAGTTGGGGCGGGAGGTCAAGGAGCTCAGCTCCTTCCAGCCTCGGGTCCAACTTTCCTTTACCTGGCCGGGGAGCATCCCGGTGGCGGGAGAAAAGACCGGCCTCTACTACTACGATCCGGCCCGGGATAGCTGGAGGGAAGAGACCAGCTATGCCAGCCGTTATTCCCGCCAGGTGCTGGGGGAAGTCAATAAGCCGGGTATCTATCGGGCCCTGGCTCAGAAGTTGAACTAAGGGGGAAGTCGGCGATGACGGGAAGAGGGAAAAGGGTACTTGTACTAATTCTGACGATTATGCTTATGGCCGGGGGCCTGGGGACGGCCCGGGCCCATTATAGCCAGGTCTACCAGGCCTATTCCCACGGTTCCTACCTGAGGGAAGGGCTCCGCTTTACGGATATTAGGGACCACTGGGCGGGGCCGGCTATTATCCGCCAGCTGGCCTTTGGTTTCCTGGATCGCCCGGCGGGGAACCGTTTTTCCCCCCAGGCTGCCGCCACCCGCCTGGAGGTCCTAAAGGCCCTCTTGCGCTTGGGGGGCCTGGAGCAGGATGCCCTACAAGCCGCTGTGGCTGGAGATCAGGAGACGGGTTACTTATGGGCAGCCCAGAGGGCTGGTATCATCACCCCCACAGAAGCCGTGGAATTATCCTGGAGTGGGGGGGCTCGCCGCCAGGAAGTGGCGGCCTGGCTGGCCCGTACCCTGCAGATTCCCCCGGCGGAGGCCCGGCAGGTGCGGAGTTTTAGTGATTGGCCCCAATTGGAGCCCCTGTATACTGGGCAAGTGGAGGCCTTGTTGGCCCAGGGATACCTGCAGGGGGTGGCCCCGGGGGTCTTGGCTCCCAACCAGGTGATAAAAAGGGGGGAGTTTGCCTCCCTGTTGGATAGGGCCGGGGCCCAACTGCTGCCCACCCGGGGGATAACTAGAGGCCAGGGGCAGATTATTGACCGGGAAGATTATTTCCTTTCCGGCTGGGGAAGTGGGGAAAGGGTCTATTATATTCTAAATGCTGGCGGGGAAATAATTGCCTTGCGGGTGGGGGGATCCCAGCTACCGGGGCCGGATGTCCCGGGGGATCCGGTGGTAAACAGGGATGGTCATATCGGTGGGAGTGATCTTTTAGGGGTTGGGGATCAGATTCACTATTACCTAGTCCGGGGGCAAGTGTTTTTAATCGAAGTTGTCACTGAACTCCCCCGTTTCTTCCAGGGTAAGATCGTGGATTTAAACAAAGATGAGGGCTGGCTGGAATTTTCCACCCTCCAGGGGGAGAGGAACCGGTTCCGGCTGGCCAAGAACACCAGGATTAACCTCAATGGTCACCCGGCCCAAGTGGGGGATCTACATTCGGGGCAGGAAGTAGATCTAAAGGCCCGGGATGGGGTCCTGACGGAGGTATCTGCCTTCCTTCCGGAGGGAGAGGGGGGCTATATTGCCCCGGGCAGCCGGGTGCGCAGTGGTTATATACGCTATTTAACGGGGAACAAGTTAATTCTTCTGCGGGAAGGGGAGGAGGAAACCTATCGCCTGACTTCCCAAAGCCAAATAGTCCGGGAGGGGAAGGGAGTGTCGGCGAACAGCCTGCGCCCGGGAGAAATGGTCACCCTCTACTTCGATGACTTAGATGGTGATATCCCGGTCCGGGTCCTGGCCCAGGGGGAGCGGCAAAAAATGCGCCACATATATCGGGGTATTGTTAATGTGGTTTCCCCCCGCAGCCGGGAACTCATACTGTCCCAGCCGGCCTATTTTAACATGGTGGGCTGGGAGTCCGTCGCCCCTCCCCTAAGTCTGGATGTGCATCCCCAGGCAGACATCTATGCCGGGGGGAAGGAAATTACTTTAGAGGAATTGGCTTCTGCCTACCGGGGACAGGAGATCTATGCGGCGGTGCCCCAGGGCTATGGTCAGAATGAAGCGGCCAAGATAATCGTCAAATCCGGTTATGCCAAGGAATACTACGGCCGTATCCGGCAGGTGGATTGGGTGGCCGGGGAGATAGAGCTGGATTCGGCCCACTTGCAATATGATCCCGGCACCATTTTCCTCTGGGAGGATCGTTTTATCGATCCCTATGCCCTAAAAAGAGGCCAGGAGGTGTTAATCTTGGCCGCAGTACCGGGGACGGGCCCAGGACAGGCCCTGCTGATTTCGGTGGAAGATGTGGAGGAACCGGGCCTTGATATCTACCAGGGGACCCTGGACACCATTGGACTAAACCATGTGGGCCTGGAGTATATCAAGAGTTTAAGTGATCACCGCTGGCGGGATTGGAGCCGCAGGCGCACCCTGACCCTGCAGCTTAATCTGGATACCCTCTTCTGGGACAATTTAGAGACGGCGGCGGGTTATGGGCCCATGACCAAGTGGGAGTTTGACCAAAGGCGGGTGGTCAGGGATTATGAAGATTGTGGGGCCCTGATCATTAGCTCCGGAGAGCAAGTAATAGGACTGGGAATTTGGCCCCGGGATATTGCCAGCAACCGGGTAACGGTGGGCCGGATAAAGGGTTTGGACCGGGAAACGGGTGTTGTCAGCCTGGAGCGGGCCAAGGACTGGAATGTTTCGGCCGGGGAATGGCGTTTCTACCCTGGCACCTTAGATGTCGAAATCCGGGAGGCGGTGGCTGCCCGGGGTGATAAAGGTATCTCTTGGGAAGAACTGCGACCTGGAGACAATGTCTATCTGGTGCGGGAAGGGATGAGGGGTCGGCTGATCATCGTCTATTAGGAGGGTAATGGTAATGGTAAAAAGGATATTTCCCCCAACATTGGTGCTATGTTTCCTGCTCTTGTTCTCCCTTTCTGTCCAGGCCGGGGCAATTGCCCCTCCCACCGGCAGTGGTGTGGGCCAGGGGAATGACTACCAG
Organism: Bacillota bacterium; assembly: GCA_012523785.1. Taxonomy (GTDB): domain Bacteria; phylum Bacillota; class DTU030; order DTU030; family DTU030; genus JAAYTH01. Next base: position 5,386 of record JAAYTH010000161.1, read on the forward strand.
GAGGTTTTTTACCTGACGGGCAAGCCCATCCTTCTTTCCGGGACCATGGATATTCGGCCGGGGCGGGGACGGGGGGATGTGGTTGATGACCGCTATACCTTTAGGCTGGAAAACCAGCA
>JAAYTH010000162.1 GCA_012523785.1 Bacillota bacterium
TAATTAGTCCGCTGCCGGAGGCGATAGGCGGCAACGGCCTTCCCTTCTGCTTCTAGCTCTTGTACCCTTTCTTCCAATTCCACGGCAATGGTGTGCAGTGCCATCTCCAGTCGTTCCGGAGAGGTGACAAAGTGGGTGGCGGGGTAAATAGCGGCATGGTTTCGTTCCCCTATAATTTCACCCGTAAGAACATCTACTTCCATAATCCGCTCAATCTCATCGCCAAAGAATTCCACCCGGATGACCTGTTGGCCGTAGGAGGAAGGAAAGATCTCCACCACATCCCCCCGCACCCGGAATTTTCCCCGGGTGAAGCTGATGTCATTGCGCTGGTAGTGAATGGAAACCAATTTTTCCAGAACCTCATCCCGATCCCGGATCATGCCCCGGCGGAGGGAAAGGACCTGATCCCGATATTCCGCCGGAGAACCCAACCCATAGATGCAGGAAACACTGGCCACCACAATCACATCCCGCCGCTCAAAAAGGGCACTGGTGGCCGAGTGGCGCAATTTATCGATCTCATCATTGATAGAGGCATCCTTTTCTATATAGGTATCAGTCCGGGATATATAGGCCTCAGGCTGATAATAATCATAGTAGCTGACGAAATATTCCACTGCATTGTGGGGGAAAAATTCGCGAAATTCGCTGCACAGCTGGGCTGCCAAGGTCTTATTGTGGGCGATGACCAGGGTCGGCCTTTGCACCGCCTCAACCACCTTGGCCATGGTATATGTTTTACCAGAACCCGTCACCCCCAGAAGGGTCTGCTGCCCCAACCCCTTCCTAATTCCAGCACTAAGTTCTTCAATAGCCCGGGGCTGGTCACCCTTGGGCTCATATTCTGATACTACCCGAAAAGCAGGCATTAGTATCACCTCCAAAATAATCAGCCACTGTAAAAATTCCTTGCAATTATTCTATAACTGTTCAACAGCAACCTGTAAAGTTTTCCCGCCTCCCCAGGGCGAAGTGGGGGATCCTTATCACCAGGCCGGCTGTAAAGTCCCTTGGACATTACCCCCCGGGATGATAATTAAGATAGTTGGCAATATATGGGGAAGGCTGACAATATATTCCCTATATATGGGGCTGATTAATTACTTTATCCCCAATTACTCTAATTTCCTTTAAGCCTTCACCGTCAGCCATTTGCCCCGCCGGTAGTAGCGGTAAAGGAGACTTCCCCGAAAAAGCCAGTCCAAAACTGTCACTATCCATACCGCCCCCAGGGATAATCGCCACACATAAATCACCAGATAGGTAAGGGGCATTCGCACCAACCAATTGCCCAACAATGTGACATAAAGGGGGTAGCGGGTCTCCCCCGCCCCCCGCAGGGCCCCGGATAGCACCATCGTCGCTGCAATGCAGGGCTGTTCCAGAGCACCGATGCGGATTGCCCTGGCCCCCAGGGAAATGACCTGGGCCTCTCCAGGGGCAAAAAGATAAACCAACTGACGGGGAAAGGTAAAGAATAATAATCCCATGGCCCCCATCGCCATCAGGGCCATCAAGGTCCCCTGCTGTCCACCATCATTGGCTTCCGCCGGGGATTGGCCACCTAATTTTTGCCCCACTATTGTAGCCGTGGCAATAGCAAAACCATGCCCCGGCATAAAAGATAAGGATTCCACCGAATTAGCCACCTGATGGGCGGCAAAGGCTACCGTGCCCAAACTAGTTACCATAAAGATAAAAATAAGGCTGCTGATGGTAAGGACCGATTCTTCCAACACAGCGGGGATGCTCAGCCTCAGAATTCTCCGCATTATTTCCCTATCATAGCAGAAAAAGTTGTGGGGCCGTAGATGCAAATCCACATTTCCCCGCAGTAGGATACCTAGAGTCAAAAAACAGCCCAGCACCTGGGACAAGGCGGTAGCCACGGCAGCCCCGGCCACACCCAGGGCCGGAAACCCGGCTAGGCCAAAAATAAGTAAATAATCCCCTATAATATTCACCCCATTGGCAATGAGGGCAACCACCAGGGGGGCCCTGGTATTGCCTGCCCCTCTAAGAACAGCGTTGGCAATAAAGAGGGGCAACATAAATACCCCGGCCAGCATAGTGATCCGCAGGTACTTTCGCCCCATTATAGCTACTTGGGGCTCAACCCTAACCCAGGTGAATATATAATTCGCCAAATAAAAACCCGCCAGGGCGACAATTCCCCCGGCTAGCAAACCCAAGACCAGGGCCTGGGCAGCAATGCGGTTTGCACCCTCCGGATCCTTAGCCCCTATGGACCGGGCCACCAGGGCTGCCCCTCCCGTCCCCAGGGCAGCAAAAGTAAAGATTGTAGAAAAAAGTATCCGGCTGCCTAAACCCACGGCAGCCAATTCCTCTGCCCCCAAGCGGCCCACCATGGCCGTATCGACAATCCCAACCATCATATGCAAAACCATTTCCAGGATGGCTGGCCAAGCGAGGTGAAGTATTCTTCTCCACAGCCCGGCCTGGACCTGATCCAAAGCAACCATAGGCTTAACTCCCGCCTCTCAAATTGTACACCTCATTATACCATAGTTGTTGGGGCAAAAAAAATAAACCCCATTGGCCTTATTTACTTCAAAAAATTAGGGGGAAGGTGGAAAAGAAGGTGTGTCATTCCCCCATATTGCGCACCTGATATATTCCATAGATAATTAGTGTCAAAGCAGAAACCGCAAAGCCAAACAACCCCAAGGTCATCATAAACATCCCCTTCCGCCATGGGCAGAAGAGGATAGAATTAGGGGCCTATATAAGCCTATACAAACCACATCACATCGGCGAAGGCCCTGTTAGATGTGGCGACGAAAAAAATTTAACACCACATTGACCTGCCGCCAGCTACAGGCAGTACAAGATCCCGCCGGAGTGAACCTGTCACCCTCGGGAGATACTCCCACCCGTACCAGAATCAATTCACCCGGACTAGTCTTCACTTCCAAAACCACCCACTCATCTTCCCAATGGGCGGCACCGATTATATCCCCCTTTACACGGCGGGGGCACCTATACCCCTCTTCCCGCAGAGGCCGCACCAATTCCTTTTCAAATACCGGGCGCGATATATAAAGTACTTCATCCCTATCTGCCCACTGGAGAATTTTATCCATGCCCATCCCTCCTTGCAACAGGTGCAGAACTTGTTATCCTAAAGGTTCGCTGATAAAAGTAATTGTCCTGCTCAATTCCACATTGAGTTTAACATGGTATTGAATTTCTTTTTGCCGCAATTGCCGGGGGAGGGGACTATAAGCTTCCCCGGATGTGTTTTTGGCTTTGCCAGCTAGGTTAATATAATATCACCGATCCCCCTTCTTTTCCCCGCGGGGTAATTGGAAGGGTCAAAGCAGTACACACCCTTTAGCAGTATATAATAAAAGAAGATAGTGGTAAAAGCCCACTATCACTATCATTTGAGGTATACTTTCCTAGTATATTGGTGCCCGGGACCAGAATCGAACTGGTACGGTTATTTTAGTAACCGCAGGATTTTAAGTCCTGTGCGTCTGCCTGTTCCGCCACCCGGGCA
>JAAYTH010000163.1 GCA_012523785.1 Bacillota bacterium
CCCCGGGTATGGTGGGGGCCCTGCTGGCCAAGGTACCAGGGGGCCACTAGGCTCCCCCGGGAACATTGGGCAAGAAGAAAATAATGTCCGGCCTGGATGCATAAGGGCGGCCTTCCACGTTTTAGGTTAGATTAACAATTTCCCCCCCGGTGATAATAGCCAACTGGTCTAAGGTAATGGGTAGGGCCGAATGGGCCGTGCCGGCGGCTGTATAGACGACATCATATTGGCCCAGGCTTTTATCCAAAAGGATCCGGACCGGGTTGGCCAGGGCAAAGGGGCAGACCCCCCCGACGGGGTATCCCGTCACCTCTTCTACCTCGGCGAAGCTGGCCATTTTGGCCTTTTCCCCGGTCACAGCCTTTAGCCGGTTGGATTTTATCCGTACATCTCCGGCTGCCACCACCAGGACATATTCCTCCCCGGCCCTAAAGAGCAGGGATTTGGCAATTTGCCCCACCTTTACCCCCAGGGCCTGGGCTGCCAATTCAGATGTGGCCGTATCTTCTTCCAAATCAATTACCTTCAGCCCCATATCAAACTGATCTACACAGGTCTGTACACGTGCATGGGCATCCATGTATGTCACACCCTTTCATTAGGTAAATGGTAGCTGCTCAGCCACCCTTGCAAAACATGTGTTGTTAGCTTTCCTGATATACCGCAGGCTCTCTAAACTATCATTCCGCTGGCCCGGCCGGTCCCAAGTGAAACGGGGGGAGGGCAATGTCTGAAGGATCTTTACGGCCCAATGGCAAAGATCCTTCGCTTTTCGCCCTCCGCTTTGGCCTGGACAGGCGGGATAATGTTATGGGCTGCCACTGGCAGTTGGGGGGAATTTAATAATGGCGATGGCATGCAGCCCTTACTTGTTGCCTAAACTATAGCAAATATCCCCCGGGGGTGCAAAGTTTTTTCACATCTTTCTTAGATCTCAAAACCCAGGCGGTATTATAGATTTTTATTGTTGGTCCAGGGCGCCGTCAACGGCCGCCTCGGCAAAGGTGGCCATCCCTAGCAAAATTTTAAGGGCGGCATCTATCAGGCCCATGGCCAGGGCTGCTCCTGTACCTTCCCCCAGGCGCATATTCATGAAAAGCATGGGCTTTAGGCCGATGAATTTGAGCATGGTCCCATGTCCCGGTTCTTCCGAAAGGTGGGAGGCAATGAGGTATTCCTTCACGATGGGGCAGAGCTGGGTGGCGATGATGACGGCGGCTGTGGAGATGAAACCATCGGTGATGACCGGTACTCTTTTGGCAGCGGCCCCCAGTATGACCCCCACCAAGCCGGCAATTTCCAGTCCACCTAGCTTGCAGAGGACATCCAGGGGATCGGAGGTATCGGGGCGGTTGACGGCCAGGGCTTTTTTGATGGCCCGGATCTTTATATCCAAGCCCTGGGCGGACATACCCGTACCCCGGCCGACCACTTCTGCCACCTTTCCCGTATAAGCGGCGATGATGGCCGAGCTGGGGGTGGTATTACCGATTCCCATTTCCCCCAACCCAACTATACCGGTACCCCGGGTGATATATTCCCCCACCACATCAATTCCCACCTTCAAGGCAGTTAGAGCCTCTTTGCGGGTCATGGCCGGCCCCACCGCCATATTGGCGGTGCCATAGGCCACTTTCCGTTTCAAGAGCCCGGGCATATCCGGTAGATCAGCCGCCACACCCACATCCACCAGGACCAGTTCACTGCCCACATGGCGGGTAATGACATTCATGGCTGCCCCGCCCCGGGCAAAGTTGGCGATCATCTGGGGGGTAACTTCCTGGGGGAAGGCACTGACCCCCTCCGCCACCACCCCGTGATCCCCGGCCATTAAAATGCAGGTTTTGGGGGGGATTGGGGGGCACACTTGGCCGGTGATACCTGCTATTTGGCAGGCGATTTCTTCCAATACCCCCAGGCTCCCCGGGGGTTTGGTGAGGCTGTCCAGCCTTTTTTGGGTTTTAGCCATCACCTCCCGGTCAATGGGCCTGATCTGGGCCAGCACATCTAGCAGTTTTTCCATTTTTTTACCTCCTGTATATTGTTTATTGGGCGGCGGCCGGCAATAGGATGTTTTCCAAGACTCCAAGGGCTGTAGAATATTATTATACTTGGGCCAACCCTTTGCCGCCGTCCTATAAAAAAAGTCCCCAGCTGAAAGCAGCTGAGGACTTTTCCATCATCCCCTGGATATAAAGAGCCCTGAAAGGGCCTGTTATAGAATACAGACGGGCAGGCTTCCTGGCTTCCGGATCCTGGCGCCCCCGCCCCTTCCCATCTTTCTTTATCCCCCCGGGATGAAAAACAGTGGTTTATGCGCGGGCTTGCTCCCCGGTTACAGTGGCGGGACCGCTGGGGTTTTACACCCCATTTCCTTTTACCCACAAGCGGCACCCATCTGCTCTATTGACTTTAAATTTAGTTTAGCAATAAAAAGGGGTTTGTGTCAACCATTTGGGGAAATAAATTCTCAGGGCCTGGAACAAACTACCACTGTTGTCACGTCTAAGCAAGGAAGGAAGGAGAAGGGGAAGGGGAGAATATATGGTGGGAAAGGGATGTAATAGCAAAGGAGGTATAGTATGGGACAGCAAAAAGTAACAAGATATTTAGCAGGGTTTTTTGTATTTCTCCTGATTTTGGGGATAGCGACACCCGCGGCCGCCAATACGGTTTTCTATGAGGAAAAGCTGTGGGAACCGGTGGCCAAGGGGATTACCTACCATCAGAATTGGCAATTTACCCGGGAGGGGTGGCTGCGCATCCATGTCTTGGAGGTTGATCTGACTGAGCCCCATGTGGATCTGGGTCTTCTTTACAATGAAGAAAAACTGGCAGTTCCCCGTTCCCTAAGCCAGTTGGCCGGTAAAAAAAAGGCGGTGGCAGCCCTAAATGGGGATTTTTTCTACCAGCAGGGTGGCTATTCGGTGCCGGTGGGGCCCATGGGCCAAGATGGTCGATTGGTGGCCAGCCCTGGTAATGACGAGGGCCTGGGGGTTTTTGCCCTGACAAAGGACGGGCGGATA
>JAAYTH010000164.1 GCA_012523785.1 Bacillota bacterium
AAAGAATGGCCATATCCTGATCTGTGAGCTCTTTAACAATAGTCGGGATGGTCATTAAACCTAACATTTTACAGGCCCGGAGCCGTCGTTCCCCGGCTACCAGCTCTAGGCCCTCCGGTGCCGGCCGGGCCACCACTGGCTGCAGTACACCATACTGACGGATGGATTCGGCCAACTCCGCCATTTCTTCTTTGGCAAACCGTCGCCGGGGCTGATAGGGATTAGGTGCCAGATCGTCTAAAGGTATTTCCCGGACCAGGTCCCCCGATGGGCCACCCGTCAAACCCAATATTTTCGCCAGCTGCTCCTTCACCGTACATCACCCGCCTCTATCTAATGGCTGCTGCCTATTATCCTTCGCTGAATGTTAAATAATTCCTTCCGCCCTGGCCAGAATATATTACCCCCGGAAAATAGAAAAGGGGCAGACGGGGTGGTTGGCCCCATATACAACCCCCATATCTTTTGCCCATCCCATGCAAATGTGCAAATAATGATATGAAATTAAGAGACGAATTTCCTCAAATACACCAGCAGCACAGATATATCCGCCGGGGTAACGCCGGAAATACGGGAGGCCTGTCCCAGGGATCGGGGCTGCAATCTCTGCATTTTATCCCTTCCCTCCCGGGAGAGGCCGGGGATCTTTTCATAGTCGATATCCCCGGGTATGTGCCGCCGCTCCAGCTGGCGGAAACGGGCAATTTGTTCTTCTTGTTTTTGAATATAACCCTCATACTTGATCTGTATTTCCACCTGCTCCCTAACCGTCGGCTCCAAGTCTGGCAGCTCCACCAATTGCTCTAGTGTTTTATAGGTCATTTCCGGCCGGCGCAGCAGTTCCGCCAGGCTCATATTGCGCCGCAGGGGAGGTAACCCCATTTCCTCCATGGCCAACCTAATCCTTTCTTCCGGGGTTATCTGTCCTTCCTTTAGTTTCCCTATTGCCTCCTCCACAGCACTTCGCTTCTGGGCGAAGGCCCTGTACCTTTCCTCCGTAATAAGCCCTAATTCATAGCCCTTTTCCGTCAGCCGTAGATCGGCATTATCCATTCTAAGGACTAGGCGGTATTCGGCCCGGGAGGTGAGCATCCGGTAGGGTTCATCCACACCCTTGAGGATCAGATCGTCAATCAGTACCCCAATATAGGCCTGGGAGCGATCCAGGATAAAGGGTTCCCGCCCCATGGCAAAAAGAGCCGCATTAATTCCAGCCATCAAGCCCTGGGCTGCCGCCTCTTCATAGCCGGAGGTACCGTTGATCTGCCCGGCACAATATAATCCCGGCATCCCCTTTACCCCCAGGGATAGCTCCAGTTGTGTGGGATACAAGTAATCATATTCAATGCCATAGCCGGGACGAACCATCTCTACCCTTTCCAGGCCCGGAATAGTTCGCAGTATCTCCAGCTGCACATCTTCGGGCATGCTGGTAAAAAGGCCCATGACATAATACTCCCTGGTCTCCCAACCCTCGGGCTCCAAAAATAACTGGTGGCTGGTTCTATCAGCAAATCTGACCACCTTATCCTCGATAGAAGGACAGTAGCGGGGTTCAGCTCCAGGTAAAGGCTGGAGACGAAAGGGGCTGCGGCCCAGATTTTCCCTAATAATACGGTGGGTTTCTTCTGTAGTATGGGTCAGATAGCAGGGGAGCGGGGCACCTTCCGGTTCCAAGGGGATAGGTTCCAGGGAAAAGTAAAGGGGTTCACTACTTCCCGGCTGCTCTACCATGGAGCTAAAGTCAATGGTGTCTCCGGCCACCCGGGGGGGGGATGTGGTCCGGAAACGGCCCATCTTAAAACC
>JAAYTH010000165.1 GCA_012523785.1 Bacillota bacterium
AAAACATTCTCAAGTTTTTGCCGCCGTGGGGATACATCCCCATAACAGCAGGGATGCAGATAGTGGCACCTTTGACGCCATCAGGGAACTGGCGGCCTCGGAAAGGGTGGTGGCCCTGGGGGAGATGGGACTGGACTACTATCGGGATTTATCCCCCCGGAATATTCAGCAGCGGGTCTTTCGCTATCAGATTAACCTGGCCCGGGAGTTGGAGCTCCCCATTGTAATTCACGACCGGGATGCCCATGGGGACACCTTGGCAATTCTCCGGGAGGAAAAGGCCGGGGAAGTGGGGGGAGTGCTCCACTGCTTTTCCGGCAGCCTGGAAATGGCCCGGGAATGTATCGCCATGGGTTTTTACATTTCCTTGGCTGGGCCAGTGACCTTTGCCAATGCCCGGCGCTTGGCCCGGGTGGCGGCGGGGTTGCCCCTGGACCGGCTCTTGGTGGAGACGGATTCTCCCTACTTGACTCCGGTTCCCCACCGGGGCAAACGGAATGAACCGGCCTATGTGGTTTATGTGGCTGAGGCGGTGGCCCGCCTGCAGGGTGTATCGCTGGAAGAAGTTAAGGGGCGGACCAGGGCCAATACCATGGAACTCTTTCGCCTCCCCATTGAAACCGGGGGGGATTCCTAGCCGGGCCCGGTGGCCTGCTGGCGGCGGTTTACTTCGTATCCATCCGGGCTAGCAATGGCAGTCCTGGGGCATAGTATATAATTAGGTAGCTCCGGGCCCTTCTTGTAAAAATTCACCATTAATGGTTAGTTGACATGATTCTGGAAATAATATAGAATGGCTGACATAGCTTTAAATGGTGAGTTTTCCAAGACAAAGGAGGGTTTCATGATGGACGAAAAGCCCGCACATCTTGGGCGGGGGGGAAAATTCTTCGGCCGGGGGCCGCGGGTAAGGTTAGCGGGGTTATTGCTCCTGGTGGCTTTTTTCTCCCTTTTGGCTGTGGGCTATGGGTGGGCCTTTAAGGAGGTAACCCTCAGTGTCGATGGCCGGGTGCAGGTGGTACAGACGCTGAAGGGGGATGTGAAGGGTCTTTTGGAGGAAAAGGGTGTCAAAGTCTATGCCCATGATTTGGTAGAGCCCCATTTGGACACTTCCCTTAAATCGGGAATGGAAGTGGAGGTCAGGCGGGCTATGCCCGTTACCATTAGGGTAGATGGGGAAACAAGGAACCTTGTCAGTGCTCAAAAAACAGTCCTGAAGGCCGTTGAGGAGGCTGGCATTATCCTTGGTTCCCTGGATAGATTGCTCCCCCTGGGGCCGACCCCCCTGACGGCAGGAATCGAGATAGATGTAATCCGGGTGGAGGAAGAGATAATAACTACTGAGGTCGCTGTGCCTTTTCAGACCCGGCGCACAAGTGATGACAGCCTGCCTAGTGGGCAATCTAAGGTTGTGCGGGCGGGCCGGGAAGGCCTGGCCCGGCGGGTTGTGTGGTGTCTGTATGAAAATGGGGAAAAGGTGGCAGAGGAAGTCCTCACGGAAGATATAATAGTTGAGCCGACGCCTCGGGTCCTGGCCCTAGGTACCATCAGCACTAGCCGGGGTGGTAAGGACCTGCGGTTAAAAAAGATGATGAAGATGGAAGCGACGGCCTATGCGCCGGACTCCCGCAGCCTGGGGGTTAATAGTAAGTATACGGCCACTGGTGTTAGGGCTAGGCGGGGGATAATAGCTGTTGATCCCCGGGTCATCCCCTTGGGAACAAAGTTATATGTTTCCGGGTATGGCCAGGGCCTGGCGGCCGATACTGGCGGGGCCATCAAGGGGAATATGGTTGATCTTTGTTTTGACACCTATGAGGAAGCCGTCCGGTTTGGGCGGCGCCAGGTGGAGGTTTATATCCTGGACTAGGAGCAGGGGCCACCCTGCTCTTTTTTTCTATCTTTTGAAGGGGTATAATAGATGGGGTGGGGGAGTTGTGATTGTTTTGGGGTCTTAGCATATCTGATTTCGCTCTTAGTTCTCTTCGCGGAGGGAACTAATGTTCCGGTTCCTTGCCCAGCGGGGTCCCCGCCCATGGGGCCTCCATGCCCCAGGGGCGGCTCCAGACGTCCATGTCTTTCGCCCCGCTGTTCTACGGAACCGTCACAAGTTCCCTAAGCCGCTCATCGCAATATCGCTCCACCAGATATGCAAGACCCCCGGGGACCTGTTATATCGGCAGTAATGCAAATAATTTTTACCGCTAATTAGACAAGGGAACGACGCCCTCGTCGTTCCGAAGGACATGGAGGCCCAAATCGTCCTCCTGAAAGTTGGAAATTGAAGGTCAGGGGAACAAGGA
>JAAYTH010000166.1 GCA_012523785.1 Bacillota bacterium
AGCAATCACTCCGGGAAACTAGGGCGGCCATAAGCCAGCTGGAAATGGAAATTGAAATGGCCAAATTCCAAGTGGACCAGGCCAAGGTGGGCCGGGATCAACTGCTGAGGGAGACCCGCAAACAGGCGGAGTTGGCCCTCCTCCAGGCGGAGGAGGGGGAGGCGGCGGCCCGCACCCAGGTGCAGATGCTGAAAAAAATGGCTAAACAGCAGGAATCTCTGGCCCTGGGGCAAAAGAAGCAGGCGGAAGCCAGCTTGGAGGCGGCCAAGGCGGGTTTGGAGCTGGCCCAAAAGGGGGCCCGGGAGGAGGATCTGCAGGCTGCCGGGGCCGGGGTAAAGCAGGCCCGGGCGGCGGTGGCCCTGGCCCGCAGCCAGCTGGACAAGGGAATTCTCAAGGCCCCCATTGCCGGTCAGGCAACGGCGGTACAGGCCCAGGTGGGAGAATTGGCCGGGCCCGGCTCCCCCCTTTTGGCCATCGTCAACTCCCAACTGCTAAAGGTTGAATTTAATCTCACCGAACGCCTTATCAATAGTGTCCTCCCCGGGGATGAGGTGAAGATCCGTTTCCTGACCTTGCCGGAGAGGGAATTTACCGGTATTATAACTACTGTTTCCCCGGCACCGGATCCCCGCACCGGTGTTTTCCCCGCGGAAGCAGTCTTGGAAAATGCTGAAGGCACCCTAAAACCGGGTCTTTTTGCTGATGTGGAATTGGTGGTGGCCGATAGCACTGGCAACCTGGTTATCCCCCAAGGAGCACTGCTGGAAGAGGGAACTGAGGATTATGTCTATATTGTTCAAGGGGGCCGGGCCCGGCGGAAACCCGTCAGCCTGGGCCTGTCCAATGGGGAAAAGGTGGAAGTGTTATCCGGACTATCGGAAACGGACTTTTTGGTTGTGAAGGGCCAGCATTATCTGGAGGATGGGGGCCGGGTGTCTATCCAGGAATGGTCGGGGGGTGAGGGCCGATGAACCTGCCGGATTTTGCCGTCAGGCGGCCCGTTACCATCTTTATGGCCGTTATGTTGGTTCTTCTTTTAGGAAGTGTCTCCCTCACCCGGGTGGGTATTGACCTACTGCCGGAAATGAATTTTCCCGTGGCGGCGGTTATTACCCAATACAGTGGGGTGGGGCCCCAGGAAATTGAAAACCTTATCACCCGTCCCCTGGAGGAAACCCTGGGGACCGTTACCAATGTGGATAAAATTAGTTCTATTTCCGCCGATGGTAACTCCATAGTGGTGGCAGAGTTTAATATGGGAACCGATATGGATTTTGCCACCCTGGAAATACGGGAAAAGGTTGACCTAATAAAGGGCTGGCTGCCGGAGGATGCCGGGCAGCCCATGGTCATAAAGTTTGACCCCTCCCTGATGCCGGTTATGATTGTAGGCCTGGGAGGGATGGAGGATTTGGCCCAGCTGAAGGATTTGGCTGAGGATACGGTGAAGCCCCGCCTGGAAAGGCTGGAGGGAATAGCCTCGGTCAATGTGCAAGGTGGTGTGCAGCGGGAGATAGAAGTAAGACTTCATCCCGCGGCCCTGGATGGCTACGGTGTCAGTATCGATCGGGTGCTGCAAACTTTGGCGGCGGAAAACCTTACCCTGCCGGCGGGAACCCTGCGGGAGGGGGAGCGGGAATTGACCCTGCGTACCACCGGCGAATTTCAGTCTGTGGCTGAGATCAGGGAAATACCCCTTTTGACGGAGAGGGGGGCCTTGATAAAAATAGGGGATTTGGGCACTGTGGAGGATAAATTTGCCGAGGGGGATCAAATTGCCCGCCTCAATGGCAAGCCGGCGGTGGGTCTTGTGGTTCAAGAACAGACCGGGGCCTACACTGCCCAGTTGGGAAAGGCCATCAGATCGGAACTTGCCGCCCTGACCGACCAATATCCCCAATTGGAATTCACCTATATGATGGATTTCTCCGCCTTTATTGAAGACACCATCAGCGGAATGGCCCGGGATGCCGTCATAGGGGCCCTCCTGGCTGTTTTAATTTTGCTGCTGTTTTTGCGCAATATAAAGACCACCATGGTCATTGCCATTGCCATCCCCATTTCGGTGGTGGGTACTTTTATTCTGGTCCATTTTGCCGGGCTGACTTTAAATGTCATGACCCTGGGGGGTATCGCCCTGGGGGTGGGGATGCTGGTGGATAATGCCATCGTGGTCTTGGAAAATATCTTTCGCTTTTGGGAGGAGGGGCACAGCCCCTTGGAGGCAGCCCGGCAAGGGGCGGCCGAGGTGGGGGCGGCCGTAACGGCTTCGACCTTAACCACGGTGGGGGTTTTTCTGCCCATAGTCTATGTGGAGGGGATTATCAGTGAAATCTTCCGGCAGCTATCTTTAACCATTACCTTTGCCCTCCTCACTTCCCTGGTGGTATCCTTTACCTTGACTCCCCTTTTGGCTTCCCGCTTGTTAAGGGGGGACAATAATAAAGATGATACTCCCCGGAAAAAGGGGATACTGCAACAATATTCCCAGGCCCTGGCCCAGTGGCTGCAGCGCCTAGAGGGTGATTATGGCCGGGGCCTGTCCTGGTGCCTTAAAAATCGCTACCGGCTGGTGGCGGGGGCCTTGGCTATGTTTGTAATCAGTTTAGCCCTTATTCCCTTCCTCGGGACAGAGTTTTTACCCGCCACCGATGAAGGTAGGATTGATATCCGGGTACGTCTACCGGTGGGCAGCCCCTTGGAGGCTACGGAGGAAGTGGCCCAAAGGGTGGCCCAAATAGCGGCCCGGATGCCCCAGGTGCAGGATGTCTATTATAGTATTGGTACCGGGGATGGTATGAATATAGGGATAGGAGGCGGCAGTGAGCGGGCCGATATTGATGTGACCCTCGTTCCCCTCCGGCAAAGGCGGGTTTCTACGGAAAAGGTTGCCGAGGAGTTGCGGGGCTTACTGCGGGATATACCGGGGGCCAGGATTGGTGTTTCTATTGAAAGTATGATCACCAGCGGGATGACTTCTGCCCCCATCAGTATTGCCATCAAAGGGGATGAGTTGGAGGTTTTGACCGGCTTGGCCGACCAAGTGATGGCAGCCGTTGAGGATATTCCGGGGCTGCGGGATCCCGACACCAGCATAAGTGCCGGAATGCCGGAACTGCAGCTGCAACCCCGACGCCAGCGCTTGGCGGCCTTGGGATTGACTACCGGGCAGGTGGCCATGAGCATTGATACGGCCCTGCGGGGGCGGGTGGCCACCCGGCTGCGGGTGGAGGGGGAGGAGATTGATATCCGGGTGCGTTTAGGGGAAGATCTGACCAAAGAAGATATCCAGCGCCTTATCATCCCTTCCCCCTTGGGCCTGCAGTTGACCTTGGCCGATGTGGTTGATTTTGTTCCTGCTGAAGGTCCCCGCAGCATTAGCCGGGAGGATCAAACCCGTCTAGTTACAGTTACCGCCGGTATCAGCGGCCGTTCCTTAGGTAGTGTGATGAAGGACGTCCAAAGGCAGGTGGATGAAGTTTCCCTGCCAGAAGGGTATTTTATCGAGTACGGGGGGGAATACCTGGAGATGTCTAAGGCCTTTAGTGGTTTGGAACTGGCCCTAATACTGGCTGTCATCTTGGTCTATGCTATTTTGGCGGCCCAATTTGAATCCCTAGTCCATCCCTTTACCATTATGTTTTCTGTACCCTTTGCCGCCATCGGGGCAATTTTGGGTCTGTTTATTACGGGGCGGACCCTTTGTGTTACCTCGGCCATTGGCGCCATTATGTTGGCGGGAATTGTAGTTAATAATGCTATAATTTTAGTCGATTATATTAATATTTTGCGTCGGGGGGGATTGCCCCTGGAGGAGGCCATTGTCCGGGCCGGTAGTACCCGGCTGCGCCCCATCTTGATGACTACTTTGACGACTATCCTGGCCATGATCCCTTTGAGTTTGGGGTTTGGAGCCGGGTCGGAATTATTAACCCCTTTGGCGACGGTGGTGGTGGGGGGGCTTACATCTTCTACTTTTTTGACCCTCTTTCTGGTCCCTACTGTCTATATGATTGTGGATGGGTTTAAGTTAAATTTCACCTTCCCATTTAGTATCAAAGGGTTTTTTGCCAAGGCCAATCCACCGACCGGGAAATAATTCTTTCCCCATGGGCTGGGGGGCACGGAACGACGGGGGCGTCGTTCCCTACTATTTATGGCGATATCTTCCGCATAAACCGTGGGGGGCATCGGAACGACGGGGGCGTCGTTCCCTACAAGTTACCGCGAAATTATCAATTAAACCGTGGGGGGCACGGAACGACGGGGGCGTCGTTCCCTAC
>JAAYTH010000167.1 GCA_012523785.1 Bacillota bacterium
CGGCTTTCTAATGCTGTTTATAACGGGTATTCCCTTGCGGCCTTGGGTGTTGCGGCCCATGAGACTGGCCATGCACTTCAACATGCGACCCATTATCTGCCCTTAAATATCAGGCATAGTTTGGTCCCGGTGGCTAACATAGGTTCCCGGTTGGGTTTACCTTTAGCGATTATTGGTATTTTTCTGTTTCAGAGCCAATTGATGCTTCAGGCGGGTATTATTCTTTTTGCCGGGGCCGTACTTTTTCAAGTTGTAACCTTGCCAGTGGAATACAATGCCAGCACTAGGGCATTAGCCCTCTTGGAAAAGGGTGGCTATTTGGGCCGCCGGGAAGTAGATGGTGCCAAAGAAGTTCTTAATGCGGCCGCCTTGACCTATGTGGCAGCTACCCTGGTGGCTTTACTTCATCTTGTTCGTTTACTACTTTTGGCATCCCGGTTCTCGGGCGGCAGGCGCCGTTAAAGGCATAAACTATAATTTTTTCCTGACAAAAAGAAACCGACCCCTCCCCCGGTGGCCGGATAGACAGCCTATATTCTACTCATCTCCTGCCCACAGCAGCTCCCGGGAGAAGAAGTGACCCGGTTGCAGTTTTCGCAGATATAGCTTCCTTCTAAAACCATGGCCTGCCCGTGACAGAAATCGGGAAGTCTTGATTTTCGGTTGCATTCTCGGCAGATATAACCCATCTTTTTCACCCCCTGAAAATATCTACTTTTAGTCTTTCCCATAAGGAAGAGTTTTAGTAGAAAAAATATCGGCATATGGTTATTTATAATTTGAAATGCAGGCTAAGTGTTTTTTAGCATTATGGATTAATACCGTAAAGAATACCCTTTTGGTAGTAGAAGAGAAAATAAAGGTGAAGAGAAGGCCGGGGATCGGGGGAGGGGGGTGGAAAAGGATGATTATAGTTAATACCCCCGAGGTTCCGGGAAGGAAAATCAACACCTCCCTGGGCATAGTTAAAGGGAGCACTGTCCGGTCTAAACACTTCGGTAAAGATATTATCGCTTTACTCCGGACCTTGGTGGGGGGTGAAATTAAAGAGTATACAGAAATGTTAGAAGACGCCCGGGGTGAAGCCATGGCCCGAATGGCGGTGGAAGCCGAAAACCTTGGAGCCAATGCCATAGTCAATATAAGATTTGCTAGCAGCCAAACCATGACGACGGCAGCTGAATTGTTAGTATATGGAACGGCTGTTATTCTAGATTGATAAAAAGACCGCTCTCCATAAAAG
The DNA here is from genome assembly GCA_012523785.1 of Bacillota bacterium. Taxonomy (GTDB): domain Bacteria; phylum Bacillota; class DTU030; order DTU030; family DTU030; genus JAAYTH01. The sequence goes on from JAAYTH010000167.1 coordinate 1,244, forward strand.
GAGGGCGGTCTTTAAGGTGGCGGGAATACAGATGTTAGGGTACAATACCTTCCCAGTAAATATCTACCTTATCCCCGGTTTGAATAGGTGTGGTGAAGTTGGCCGGTTCGCCATTAATTTTCAATACCAGGTAAGTGCCTTTACCCAGGGTTCTGGGATCATAAACAGCAAAGAGGTCTGCCAGAAGAATTTGTTTCGGGTTATTAACTTTTATGTTGGCATGGGGGACGAGGTGGGTATTTAAAGATGCCTTTTCATCGTTCATAGTTATTTCAATTGGTTGAGTTAGGGTAAAGGGCTTTTCATTGAGTATAAGATGGATATCCTTTTCGATGTTACCAAGGATACTTCCTAATGGCGGTGCTGGAGTACATTCCTCATAGGTTATTATGTCTCCCGGTTTGACTAGGGTTTCAGGAGTGGCCGGATAGCCGTTTATTGTAAACTTATTTTTTTGCCAAGAAATTGTTTTTTTCTTCCCGTTTAAGGTGTAATTATATTTTTCTGCGGATAGATCTTTCCTGGCTAGCCCCTCATGAAAAAGAAGAAATTTTAAAGGTTGGGAGTGTACAATTTCCAGCCGAGTACGGTCTGCAAGGGGTGTATTTAGATCTTTTATCTCCTTGCCATTAACAACAACTTGTGGTGGTATTGAAACGGTTTGACCGTTGATCTGGACGGTCATTGTTTTATCCTCCAATATATCAGCAATACTGGCCGTGGCGTCCCGACCATCCTGGGGAGGCTTAAAAATAAGTCGATCGTTTTCTTGTAGGGCAGTATCAAGGCTTGCCTCCTTACCATTGACAAGTATTTGAGCTGGTTTACCCATTTCCCCCTTTATAATTTTGAGCTTACCGTTAACCTCAACAG
>JAAYTH010000168.1 GCA_012523785.1 Bacillota bacterium
GCAAAGGTCGCCTTGCCCTCCAAGTACTTCCGATTGCGATGGGCACCCCCCGGCACCAAACCCCGGGCGGCAAATTCAAGCACCCCCGTAAAGAGGGGAATACTGCTTGCATCTATCTCCACGGCTACACCGCTGGCCGCCGCCATTTCATGGATATGTCCCAAAAAACCAAAACCGGTGATATCGGTACAGGCTGATACAGGCACAGCAGCCATGGCTTGGGCCGCAGCCCTATTCAGGGCAGCCATGCTTTCTTCCACCATTGCCACTGCATTTTGCGGGGCCAAGCCCGCCTTGGCCGCCGTGAGGATAATCCCGGTCCCCAGGGGCTTGGTCAATACCAGCACCTCCCCCACCTGGGCACCGGCATTGGTAATGATCCGGTCGGGATGCACAAGGCCGGCAACGGAGAGGCCGTATTTGGGTTCCTCATCACTGATGGTATGACCACCGGCAATGAGGGCCCCGGCCTCTTGGACCTTGTCGGCTCCCCCTTTCAAAACCTCCCCCATTATCTTTACTGAAAAACAGTCGGGAAAGCAAGCAATATTCAGGGCCAAAAGGGGGGTGCCCCCCATGGCATAGATATCGCTGAGGGCATTGGCCGCCGCTATCTGGCCAAAAACATAGGGATCGTCAACAACCGGGGTGAAAAAGTCCAAAGTATGAATTAGGGCCTGCTGTTCATTAAGTTTGTAAACAGCAGCATCATCAGTGGTTTCCAGACCCACCAAAAGGCGGGGATCCTGATTTTTCGGGGTGATTTCTCGCAGAACCTGCGATAAGGTCCCAGGACCTATCTTGGCCGCTCACCCGGCCGCCTTGGTCATCTGGGTCAGCCGCATTTTTTTCATCATATTTTCCCCCTTCCCACAGTAAGATTTTTCTTCGCAGTGATACTAATCTCCTTCTTCTTGGGCAATACTAACAACACCCGCGGGTATCTAAATTCTATCCAAAAGGAGGTCGTTCAATGACTGTTGGCCAAAAAATGCACCAAGCCCTGGCTTCTCTGGAGAGCGCCCGGGCAAGTATCAGTACCTTTGCTTTAGACACCCAGGATAAAACTGCAAAACAGGCTTTTAACAATGCCGTCACCCAGCTGGATAATGTCGTCAACACTATTAAGTCCCGGGTCAACTATATAGAGCAACAGGAACCCCAGTACAAAGTGCGACAGCAGTCACAGCAACAGCAGCAGCAGCAGCAACAGTAATATTATACACCAAAAAGGCGGGCTGCGGGAACTTTACCCAGCAGCACGCCTTTTTTTTAGAACCGAAAAGAGGGCGGGGCAATACCTCCACCGCTCCCCACCCGGATGCAACGGGGACCATGTGGAGTGATCCCCGGACCCAGTTCAGGGGTTCACCGGCAAGGCCCGGTATATCTGGTGAAACATTGTTGCGGTGGGCACATACTAGTGGAGCCGGTCAAGGAAATAATGGCTCAAACCCTCCGCCCCCCGGGCCCACAGGAGAAATAGGAATCAAAGTCCCTGGCCCCCTGATCTAGGGGCCTTTTATCTAATCTGCGGACCAATAATTCAAGGCGCATTTGCCCTTCTTTGACCCTTCCCACTTCTGCAGTAAGAAGGTCAAGCCGGCGGGAGTTGTCGCCTACTCCCTCAGCCACCGTCTCCACCAGGCGGTACAATTCTTCCAATAGTATTTGTACCTTCCCCTCGGCCATTTTGAAACCTCCCCACAACCGTTGCCCTAATCATACTCTCATGCCGAAGGCATAGCTCCGGCAATTTTAGCCCTAGGGGTCCCCAATTGTTTTACCTAATAGGGTATTCTACCTCTAATTGGAAATTCCTGCCTGTAAATAAAATAATTTTATGGAATGTGGGGTCACGGGGTATTTACCTTTAGGATTTGTATCACCGGCCCCGGGCGGCCTTTTCCTCTTGAATCACCCGGTGGAGCCGCTTTACCTGCAGGACAAAACTCTCCAGCCGGGCCTCCACCACCTGGGGAAATACATTGCCATCAGTTTCAATGGCCATAAAGGGTAGGTGATCCAGACGGGATAGCACCCGCCGGGTCAATTCTGGATCCCTTGTGGCCCGCTTTTTCTCCCGGCCCATGGTTTTCCCCGCCACCGCCTCGGCAATCCGATTGGGCATACAGCCAAAGGGCCCGATGGCAATTACCCCGGCCACCTCATCTATTACTTCTTCCAAGGCCCCGGCTATGGTAAGGATGGCCTCCCCCGTCAATTTCGGGGAAATAAGATGCTGAACACCAGCAACCAACTCTGCCACAGCAATGAGCCGATAGTGGTATAGGCCTGATGCGCCCAATGCCTTCTTCACTTTACTTTCCAGCCAGGCCTTGACCGAACCCTGCAGCCGGTTTTTGAACCGTTCTAAGCCCGGGGTGGGGCCCAAAATTTCCTCCTGCAGGAGGTAGTCACAGTAATAAAGCCATTCATGGACCGGGGCCACCTGGGCGATGATTCCATTGGCAGCCAGGTATTTTATCAGCCCTTGGCGGGAAAACCCATCGGCCCGCACATATATTTCTCCCAAGATAGCCACCCGGGGGGTGTCCTCCGGTTTCCCCTTCAGTGGCACCTGCTCTAGTCTTTGGGCCGCCCGGGACAGGGTCCTGCCCACTTGTAGCAAGCCATCCTGGGCCAGGGAGGCCACTATTTCGTCCACGACCTGGCCATAAACCCGGCGGGCTTCCTCCTGGTCTTGGGCCAGGGCCAAGAGGGTTTGCTTGACATCTGACATGACATCGGCAATGATGATGGCCAACCAGGCCTTGAGGGTGAAGGCCAGGCCCAGTCCCCCATAGCTGTTCTCTGAACTTAAGGACAGGGTGGCCACATTGGTAATTCCTAACCCCTTGATGAGCTGGTTGATAAAAACCTGGTATTGGCCAAAGCGGCAGGGCCCGGAGGTGTCGGGCATGAAGAAAACCAATTGCTCCCGGGGTGATACATCATTTTCCTTGAGGTAACGCAGCAGGCTGCCCACCGTCAGCTGCAGGGGCAGACATTCCTTGCAATTACTATGGCCCTGCCCCAATTTTAGTTCCTCCACCCCCGGGGCCCCAAGGGCAATGGCGTTGACCCCGGCCCGCCGCAGGCTGGCGGCCAGATAGCGATTACCTTCCTCCCCCATGGCCGGGATCAGAAACTTTACCCGGGGATGGCCCAAGGGCAGGCGCTCCCCCTGGGAGGTATGGACATAAATCTTGCCCCCGGCCACCGTGGTGCTGGCCCCCGGGGCAGCGGCGGCAGCTGCCTCCCCGCCCCTTTCCAGCTCCAAATAACCCTGGACTATGTCCAAAAAGGCCTCCACCCGGGTATCTAAACCGGCATCGGCAGTGTGGCCATCCAACTCCAGGGTTAAGGAGGGTTTGTTGCCCATTATCTGGCGAAAGTATCCCACCAAAAAGGAATCCGGCCCACAGCTGAAGTTGGTAATATAGACACCGAAGAGCTGGGGATGTCGCTGTACCAAGCGGGCAGCCCGAAGGATTGTCTGCCCTGCTGCCCAGTACATGTTGGGATAAGCCTCTTCACCGGCGGTGGGAAGAAAATCACAGGGGATGACCTTCCAGCCCCGGGCGGCAAATTTATGGGGAATACCCATATTCCCGGCGGTGGAAAAGGCATTGTAGGAGCGCCCAAAGACCACTATGGCCCTTTGGTCCGGATTCTCGTCCAAATCCTTTAGCAGTTTCCGTCCCCGGGCCTGCAATTCGGACCTAAACCTTTTCTGCTCCCCAAGGGCCGCCCCATAGGCTGCGGCAGCTTCATCCCGACCGGCACCTAGAGAAAGTCCTAATTCCACAAAAACCTCCTCCTGGCTTTCGTATCCGGAGGAAAAGTCCAGGATAGGGGATAAAACCCGGCACTGGGCCAATTCTGGAAAAGCGGCCCGCAGGTAATAGGGCTCCCCCTGGACCAGGGGACAGCAGACGGCGGTTTTATTTTTATCCCCGGCCGGTATACCCTTTACTTGGGGTAAAAAGAGGTAATCCAGTTCCTTCTTTAAGAGGTGGGATAGGTAGCCATGGGCCAGTTCCACCGGATGGCAGAAGGGGGCCCCTTGACGCAGCAGTCCCTCCGGATCCGGTGTCTGGGCCGTCACCACCTCAAGGCCCAGGGAGGTGAAAAAACGATGGTAAAGGGGATACATTTCGTTGACCATGAGGGAGCGGGTGATGCCCACCTTTCCCCTGGCCCCCTGCCCCTTTACCCCCTCCTGGCTAAATAAGAGCCCTTCCCGGCCATAGACCAGATCCAAGGTGCCGGCGGCATGGCTCTCCCGCCGCCCAACTCCGATATAGCGGCTGCAGGCACCGCCGAAGGGATATTTTTTTCCCCGGATCTTCAGCATATTGATGGTACAATTCCGATCACAGCCCTCATCGCCGGGGCAAACAAAGGGCTCATCATATTCGATCTCCCGCCCGGCTAATTCCCCCAGATCATAGTGTTCTTCAGAAAGCAGGCCCCGCTCCAACCTTTCCCTTACTTCCAAGGCCACGCCGAAGGCCCCCATGAGGCCCGGTTCCGGGGGTACTACAATTTTCTTGTCCAAAAGGGATGCCATGGCCACGGGAACAGCCTGATTGTAGCAAACTCCCCCCTGCATAAAGACCTTTTGCCCCACGGGACGGTTACCCTTGACCCGGGTCAGATAGTTCAGGCAGATGGAATAAACCAGACCTGCTAAAATATCCGGGGCGGGATTACCCTCCTGGACGGCGGTCTTGATATCACTGCTGATGAAGGCGGCACATTGATCATTAAAGTTGGGGGGGTGCTTGGCCGTCATGGCTATAGCCCCAATGCGGTTGGTTTCCACCTCCAGGGTCTCCCAAGCCGCCTCCTCCAGAAAGGACCCGGTTCCGGCGGAACAGGCCTCGTTCATGGCATAGTCGGCGGGGACCCCGTTTACCAAGTAGGTATACTTGGCATCTTGCCCCCCGATTTCCAAGATAGTATCCACTTCCCCATCGAAGTAAAGGGCGGCGGCGGCATGGGCAATGATCTCATTGATTACACCCCGGGTCAAGGCATGAAGGCCCGCTATATAGCGGCCCGATCCAGTAACCCCCAGGCCAATAATCTCTATCCCGGCCGGAACCTGCTTCGCCAACTCCCGGTAACAATTGCGGGAGGCCTGGACCGGATCCCCACTGGTGCGAAGGTAAATGGAGGCCACCATAGCGGTGTCTTCTTCTCGGATTAAAACTGCCTTGGTGGTGGTGGAACCTACATCCAGGCCTAGAAGGAGCCTATCCCCCGGCCGGGCCCTCCCCTGTTCCAGGGATTTAAATTCCACCAGGTGCTGGGCCTCTTGTAAGGCCGGGCGGAAGGAAAAGGAGCTCCGCCGGGGGCCAAATAGTGTCTCCTCGGCAATTTTTATCGGTTTTAAATCCTGTTCCAAACCCCAAAGGGCGGCCCCCAGGGCCTCGAAGTATGGAGCCTGGGAGGGTACAAAGACATTTAATTGGGATTTTAGGGAATCAACCATTAGGTTGTTTTGGGCCGTACCCCCGGTAAGAAGGATCTGTTGGGCCCCGGCCTTTTGGGTCAGCTCCAGGATTTTACTGGCCATCATGCGACAGAGGCCGGCTACTACCCGGCCCTTTTTCTCACCTTTATTGAGGGCATGGGTACAGTCACTTTTACAAAAAACAGAACACCTGCTGGCGACGGGATAAGGATCACAGCCGGCGGCGGCGGCAAGGGCTTGGGCCGGGGTCAATCCCATCCGGGTCACCTGCTGGAGGAAAAATTCCCCCGTTCCCGAGGCGCACTTATTACCGGTATGGACATTACCTATTTGCCCCTGCTGATCCAGTTCATAGAGGATAAAGGTCTCCCCCCCGGCACTGACAACAGCATCCACCGGTTTTTCCGGCCGGCAGTAAGCATAGGCCCTTTCCACCGCCTGGGGCTCGGGGATAGTGGGAACCTTCAATAGATGGCGAAACTTCCGCCCCGTGGCACAAAGGCGCACCTCCCCCTTATCAGCCAAAAGATGGAGCAGGGTTCGGCGCAGTTCCCCCTCATGGGGTATAGTTACAGCCTCCAGAATTTCAATGCCTTTTTCCCCCTCCTCCACCGTCACCAGACTCATATTCGATGCCCCTAGACAGAGGCCCGTCACCTTCATATGTATCATCCTTCCCCCTATTGACCTAACTATAAAGGGGCGCAGCGGGCGCCCCGGGCAAACTATACCTTCGCCTTGCGAAGGTTAATTCCTGCCATTGGAAAAAATATATTAGGGCCCGAATCCCTAGGAAAAGCCTTCCGGAGCGGCACAATCAATATTCCCGGGCCTCTTCTTCTCCCCGCAGCACCCGCAGGGCCCCCTGGGCCAGGGCCGACAACTCTTCTTCCCCGGGGATAACCAACACCGGGGCAATGAAGTTTACCCGGCGGGTGATGTCGTCGGTAATGCGCCGGGAGTGGGCCACACCTCCAGTCAGGATTATCCCATCTAGCCTGCCTGCCGCCACCGTGGCCATGGCCCCGATGGCCTTGGCCACCTGGTAGGACATGGCCTCTAGAATTAGGGCCGCTTCTTGGTCACCCTCCCGGGCCCGGGCCTCCACTTCCCGCAGGTCCTTGGTGCCCATATAGGCATAGAGGCCCGATTCCCTAATAAACAGGGCCTGCAGCCTCTCCAGGCTCCAACCGGCACGAAACTTTTCATAGATCAAGGGCAATAGTAGGGTGACGGGCAGGTCACCACCCCTCTCAATGGAAAAGGGGCCCTCATCATTGGGGTTGGTGGTGTCTATCATCCGTCCCCCCACATGGACACTTATGGAAAAACCGCTGCCCAAATGGGCCACTACAAGCCGCAGATCCCGGTAGGCCCGGCCCCGATCCCGGGCCACCTTGTGGGCCACTGCCTTCATGTTGAGGGCATGGGAACGGCTCTGGCGTTGGATACCGGGATAACCGGAAATCCGGGCCACCTCGTCATACTCGTCAACCACTACTGGATCCACAATGAAAGCCGGAATACCGAGCTTTTGGCTTAAGTGGTAGGCAATTACAGCACCCAAATTAGAGGCATGATCCACCGCCGGCCGGTATAAAAGATCATCCACCATCTGCTTATTTACCCGGAATGTACCCCCGGGCAGAGGTTTTAGGAGCCCGCCCCGCCCCACCACTGCATCCAAAGTATTTAGATCAATTTTTGCAGCGGCCAATGCATCCCGGATCATTTTAAGCCGGTACTCATATTGGTCTGTGGCCTTTTCAAATACCCTCAGATCCTCTGCCTTATGTTCTATTTTTTCTTCCAACAGCAGTTTGTCCCCGGCAAAAACAGCAATTTTACTAGTCGTAGATCCGGGGTTGAGGGCCAACAAGCGAAAATCCGGTGCCATACTACCCCTCCCCTAGGCCAGTACCTTTTTTAGGGCCTGGATGAATTTTTTATTCTCTTCCATGGTCCCCACCGATACCCGGGCCCAGGTGGGCATATCCCAAATATAGGCTGGCCGCACAATTACTCCTTCTCGCTGCAGATGGAGAAATACCTGTCTGATATCTTTTTTGGTGTCGACCATGACATAGTTGGTCTGGCTTTTGACATAGGGTAATCCCAGGCGGTCAAATTCTTTGTAGAAGTACTCCCGCCCCTCCTTATTTACTGCCACAACCCTCTGCAAAAACTCGTCATCATCCAGGGCGGCCAGGGCGGCAATCTGGGCCAGGCGGTTGGTGGCAAAGGCCTCCCGAATCCGTTTTAGCCCCCCGATAAAATCGGGATGACCGACGGCAAATCCTACCCGGATACCGGCCAGGCCGTATACCTTGGAAAAGGTCCTGGTCACCAATACATTCTTACCGCTCCTTACATAATCCAACCCTTCGGGATAGTCGGGATCTTCGACAAATTCTTTATAGGCTTCATCTAACACTACTAGGACATGGTCCGGCAGCCCCTCTAAAAAGGCCTCTACCTGGGGGCGGGTATTGATGGTTCCGGTGGGATTATTGGGATTACACAAAAATATCAGCTTGGTTTGGGGAGTTACCGCCGCCGCCATGGCTTCGAGATCGGTAATAAAGTCTGACCTTATCGGCACTTTAATGACTTTTCCGCCCACGGCCCGGGTACTGATCTCAAAGCTGGAAAAGCTGGGGTCGGCCATGATCATTTCTTCGCCTTCGTTGAGGAAGGCTTTGGAGATGAGGCTGATGATATTATCTTCCCCATTGGCAAAAATAATTCCCTGGGGATCGACATCTAGTTTTTCGGCTAGCCTTTGGGTCAGGGCCAGGCAGGCTCCGTCGGGATAGTAGTTTACACTATCCAGGGATTCCCTCATGGCCGCCAGGGCTTTGGGAGAGGGGCCCAGGGGGTTTTCATTTGAGGCTAACTTGACCACTTCTGTCAAACCCAGCTCCCGCATGACATCTTCCATGGGTTTGCCGGGGACATAGGCCTTGATATCGACGAGTCCTTTCCGAAAGAGTTTTTCCCGATCCAACATAGTTGTCGCCTCCTTTTGGTATTAATAACAAAACCAGGGGCTATTTACCCCGTCCCGATTTTTTTCTGGGCCAATCTTCTTTGCAAGGTCCGCTGACTGTGGATTTGCGGGCCGATAGAGGCGTCGGCCCCTAGAGCCCACTGGCATCTCCCCCGGCGGCAAAGGCCTTGAGGTTGGCCTCTACGGTCTGGGGGGGGACATTTTCTTTAATTACCCTTCGCCAGGTTTCCATCCCAATATCCATGTTCTGGGCCAGGGCCCCCAACAAAGCTACGTTTTGGGTCCTGATGTTGCCCGCCTCTTCCACCGCCACCCGGGCGGCATCTAGGGTAATCAATTTACCCGTCTTTTCCCGCAGAAGGTCCAGGGCATTATAGGGATATTCCGCCTTGCCCATGAGCACCGGAGCCGGCAGCAGGGCCAAATCATTGACGACTATGGTCCCGGTGGGCTTTAGATAGGGCAGCCAGCGCAGGGCTTCCAATTTTTCAAAGGAAAGGATTAGGTCGGCCCTTCCCTTTTCCACCAAGGGGGAATGTACCTTATCACCATAGCGGACAAAGGTGACCACACTGCCTCCCCGTTGGGACATGCCGTGGACCTCGGACATTTTCACATCATGGCCGGCTTCTTGCAGAACCCCGGATAGGATCCGGGCCGCCAGGAGGGTACCTTGACCCCCCACACCCACTAGGAGTACATTAGTCACTTTAGCCACTGACCTCACCTCCAATTTCTACAATGGCATCGAAGGGACACACCTGGGCACAGACGGTGCAGCCTGTACAGGCGTTGGCATCGATGGTCACACTTTTATCCGGATGATGTACCAGGGCCGGACAGCCGGTGGTAAGGCAGATATGGCATTGGGTGCACTTTTCTTGATCTATCATAAGGGCTGGCAGTTGGGGCAGACCCTTTAGGAGGACACAGGCCCGCCGGAAGATGACCACCGAGGGCCCTTCATAGTCTAGGGCGTGGCCAAGGGCCTTTTCGGCAGCCTCCAGATCATAGGCATCTACTACCGCCACATCCTCTACCCCCATACCCCGGACCACATCTTCAATGGCGATTTCCCGAGTGGTTTCACCCTTGGCGGTGACTCCACTACCGGGATGGGGCTGGTGCCCGGTCATGGCCGTAGTACGGTTATCCAGGACAATAACGACCCCGGCGCCCTTGTTGAATACCATATCGGCCAGGCCTGTCATGCCGCTGTGGAAAAAGGTGGAGTCTCCAATGGTTCCCACTGCTATTTTGTTATCCCCCAGCCAGGCACTGGCCTTTTGAAATCCATGGGCCAGGCCAATGCTGGATCCCATGCAGACACAGGTGTCTACCGCCTCCAAAGGCGGGGGTACGGCCAAACCATAACAGCCAATATCCCCCATAACCGGCACCTTCATTTTTTTCAGCACATAGAATACAGGCCGGTGGGGGCAGCCGGCGCAGAGGACCGGGGGCCGCGGTGGTAGGGGTACTTCTGTCTCCGGCTCCTGGGACAGCTTTTCACCCAAAATCTTCTCCCGCAGAATTTCCGCCGACAGTTCAAACATGTTGGGGATGACATCCTTACCTATAACCTTGATGCCCATGGCCTTGATCTGGGTTTCCAGGTAGGGATCCAATTCTTCGATCACATAGAGTTTTTTAACTTGGGCCGCAAATTCCCGGATCTTTTTCTCCGGCAGGGGCCAGGTGATGGATAATTTTAGATAAGAAACCGAGTCCCCGAAAACCTCCCGGGCATACTGGTAGCTAATGCCGGAGGTGATTATACCCAGGTCCTTGGGGCCCCATTCAATCCGGTTGTGGGGGAAGTTCTCACTAAATTCCTCCAGGGCCCTGGTCCGTTCTTCAACCACCTTCCGCCGCTGGCGGGCATTGACGGGCAGCATACTATATTTGGCCGCATCCTTTTTGTATTCCCGCCGGGGTGGTTCTTGGCGCCCTTGACATTCCACCAGCCCTTTACCATGGGCGATGCGGGTGGTGATCCGCAGCAGGACTGGGGTATCGAACTCTTCACTGATTTTGAAACCCTCTCCTACGAAATCCTTCGCTTCCTGACTGTCGCTGGGTTCCAGCATGGGTATCTTGGCAAAGGGGGCAATGTTGCGGTTGTCCTGTTCGTTTTGGGAGCTGTGCATACTGGGGTCATCGGCTGTAACCAAAACAAGTCCCCCATTTACGCCGGTATAGGCGGCAGTAAAAAGGGGATCAGCGGCCACATTGACACCTACGTGTTTCATAGCCACTAGAACTCGGGCTCCGGCCAAGGAGGCACCCAAGCCTACTTCCAGGGCCACCTTCTCATTGGTAGACCATTCGGCATAGATTTCTGGGTACGAAATTAGATTTTCCACGATTTCCGTACTGGGGGTACCCGGGTAGGCCGCCGCAAAGCTAGCCCCGTACTCATAGCCACCCCGGGCTA
>JAAYTH010000169.1 GCA_012523785.1 Bacillota bacterium
GAGGTGGAGTCGGCCATGAGGGCCACACTGTAGCCCATATCCCGGAAGTATTCGGCGATGGTGATGCCGGTATAGACGGAGGCTTCCCGGGCCGCCACGGGCATATCAGAAGTGTTGGCAATGAGGACGGTCCGCTTCATGAGGGGTTCGCCGGTCTTGGGGTCTTCCAGTTCCGGGAATTCCATGAGGACGTCGGTCATTTCGTTGCCCCGCTCTCCACAGCCGATGTAGACTACGATTTCGGCCTCGGCCCACTTGGCCAGCTGGTGCTGGACCACCGTCTTGCCGCTGCCGAAGGGGCCGGGAATACAGGCCGTACCCCCCTTGGCTACGGGAAAGAAGGCATCCAGGACCCGCTGCCCGGTGATCATGGGTTCTGTGGGGGGCAGTTTTTCTTTATAGAGGCGCCGCTGGCGAACGGGCCATTTTTGCAGCATGGTGAGTTCCTTTATTTCCTCCCCCATCTGCACCTTGGCCACGGTGTCGGTAACGGTGGCCTCCCCCTGAAAGATATCTACTATTTCCCCTTCCACACCGGCGGGAACCATGATCCGCTGTTCCACCAGGGTGGTTTCCGGGACTACGCCCAGGATGTCGCCGGGGACTACTTTATCCCCCACCTGGACCCGGGGGGTAAAGTGCCACTTTTTCTCCCGGTTGAGGGCATGGGCCTCCACGCCCCGGGTGATGCGGGCCCCCACCTGCTGGTAGATGGCATCCAGGGGGCGCTGAATTCCGTCATAGATGGATTCTATGAGCCCCGGCCCCAATTCTACTGAGAGGGGGGCGTTGGTGTTGTAGACGGGATCACCGGGGCCCAAGCCGGCTGTTTCTTCATAGACCTGAATGGAGGCCTGGTCACCCCGGACTTCGATAATTTCACCGATGAGGCCGCCGTCGCTGACCCGGACGACATCAAACATGTTGGCATCATCCATGCCCGCGGCCACCACGAGGGGGCCGGCGACCTTGATTATCCTTCCTACTCCAGTCGCGCTCAAGTTATCGACCCTCTTTCCCAAATAAGATATCAGCACCGATGGCCTTTTCTACATTGCGTTTTATCCTCTGCATACCCAGCCCCAAGGATCCGGCATTGTTGGGGATCATAACCACCGAGGGCAGGAGGCGGGTTCCTAGTTCTTCTATATAGTCGGCTAGGGGTTCTGCCACCTGTTCGGTGATAAATATAATTCCGTATTTTTCCCGGGCCAATTTCCTTAAGACCTGGGAGGCTCCTTCGGTACTTGTAACTGGAAAGGCCGCCACTCCCAGGGCCTTAAAACCCAGGACGGAGTCTTTGTCGCCGATAACGGCTATCTTATACATAGACATCACGCAACCTTTCCCTTATTTCTTCTATAGGCAGGTGGTTCAATTTACCCACCATGATAATCCGGATTAGCTTTAGCTCGTTCTCCACCGCCAGGAGGTAGCCCAATAAGGGCTGGGGCCCAAAGGGCTGGTGCCGGTGGCTGCGGACAAATTCTAGGAGAAAGTCATCGGCTAATTTTTCTAGGCGGGTCAGCCTCCCCTTCTCCTGCCATTCCTGCAGGCCCTCTTCCACCACTTGGGCATAGGGGCTGAGGGCCAGGCGGTCGCAGAGGGCCTCCAGGGGCTCAGGCAAAAGTTCATGGAAAAGATGCCCCGGGATATCGCCCCCCTTTAGAAGGACCCTGTGCAGGAAATCCTCATCTTGTTTTAGAATCTGCACCCGGATAAAGGTCTTGATGTTGATCAGGTTAGCCTGATGGGTGAAGAATTCTTCCAAAAAGGGGATGGGGGCAATTAGGGTAAAGATATGCCTATAAAGGGCCCCATCCAGGACAATATCTATCAGTTGAGGATCGGGGTTCTCTCCCCATCCGGCCCGCACTTCTTCCACGGCCTCCCGCAGGTGGCAGGGCAGATCGCGAAAGTCTTCGGTGGCGAACATAACCTGTAATTTGGCCAGGGGGATATTCCCCACTTCGGGGTAAAGGAGGTCTTCCCCGGCCTCTTTTCCCATACCTTCGGCCTTCAAGAGGACCTTCAGGTTGTGGACATCGTACTTGGCGGCCAGGGCTTCTATTAACCGGGGTTCGGGATAAAAGCGGCGGACTTCACCATAGACCCGGCCCAGCTCTGCCGCCAGGAGGTCTTCAAAGTGGTGGACATCCTCCAATTCCCCCACAGCACTGCCATAGTCCGTTTCCCCCAAAACCTGCAGGGCCTCCCGGGCCCCCGGGGCCTCGGCCATACGATCTATTTGTCCTTTATTTAAGAGCCTATTTTCCAAAACCCGTACCCGGGCCACGGCATAGGCATACTTAGAATCATCAGCCATCAGGTGCTGCCTCCTTTGCATTTCCCCCATCCGGGGGGAAAAGTATGGCAGCCGCCTTGGGCTCTAGTTCTTCGCGCACACTCTTTAGGAGGGCGGCAAAGGAGTTGTTGATATCTATCCCGCCGGAGCGGAGGATGAATCCCCCTTCTAGGGGGCGGTCTTCTATTTTTAGGGTCAGGCACCCGGCCCGGCCCTGGGTTCGGATCTCATCGTTTATTCCTTGGATAAAGTCCGGTGTTATCCGGTCCTGGTCGGCCGGGGCAATGATGACTTCTTCGGCGCCGGTCTGGACGGCCGGGACTAGCAGGGAACGGATGACCTTCTGATAGGAGGGGGTATCCATTTCCTCCAGTTCCTTATGGGCCCTCTGAAAGGCTTCTTCCAGGAGGGCCTCCTTGGCCGCCAGGGTGGCCTTGCGGCCTTCCAGGGCATCCATGCTGACGATGCGGCGGTGGCGTTCCGCGGCGGCATCTTGGGCCTTTTTGAGGATCTCCTGCCGGGTTTTTTCAGCTTCCCTTTCACCTTCGGAAATAATCCCGGCGGCCCTTTCTTGGGCCTGGGCTATAATGGCCTCGGCTTCCCTTTGGGCATCGGCCAGGATTCTCTCTACAATTTTGTTTGCTTCCGCCATGGTGTGCTCACTCCTTAAAATGTGATTCCGAAGAGGAGCAGTATGGAGGCCAAAAGTGCCAGCACGGCGTAAGTTTCCACCATAACAGCAAAAATAATGGCTTTACCCAGCTCCTCGGGGCGTTTGGCAATGAGGCCGACACCGGCGGCAGCAGCCCGCCCCTGGGCAATGGCGGAGAGAAGCCCCACGATGGCCACGGGCATAGCGGCCATAAAGACGGCCCAGCCCTGCTCCATGGTCAGTTCCAGTAAATTGCCGCCGACGACTCCGGTGCGCTGCATGATCAAGAAACCCGTCAAAAGGCCGTAAATCCCCTGGGTCCCCGGCAGGGCCTGCAGGAGGAGGGTTTGGCCAAATTTATCCGGATCCTCTGAAACCACCCCGGAGGCACTTTGCCCCACTAAACCGACACCGATGGCGGAACCGATTCCAGCCAGGCCCACTGCCAGGGCGGCCCCCAGCAGGGCCAATACTATTCCCGTCATACTCTCAAACATTTTCTCACGCCTCCCTTTCTTCTAGGTCCACGTATTGTGTGTTAATTTTAAAGGGTGTGAAGGCCTTGCCCCCACCTTCAAAAAACTTGCCGAAGTACTCGATGTACTGGAGGCGGCTGGTGTGGACATAGGCACCCAGGGTACCAATGATGAGGTTGAAGAAATGACCACCGATGAGGATGATGATCATAACTACAAAGCCAATCACCCCGGCGGAACCTACCAGCCTGCCCATGGTGTTTATGGCCACGGCAATGACCCCGGAGGCTAATCCCAGGGCCAAAAGCCGGGAATAGGAAAGGACATCACTCAAGTAGCCGGTTAAGTCATAGAGGCTTAAAAGGCCACTCAAAAACTTCATAATAATATTTTTTTGGCTCCGCCCCTGGGTCAGGACCAGGCCCACAGCTCCAGCAATGGCCAGCACCTTGCCGATTCCGGCGGCGGCCGGGGCTGCCAGGAGCAGGAGGCCAATGAGGAGGAGGTACCAGAATCCTTGGTCGAAGACGACATCCCAGATCTTACCGGCGGCAATACTGCGGTAGGCCTGGATGCCCATGCCGACGAAAAGGTGGATAAGGCCCAGGGCCATGGAAAAGATGAGCATCTTCATGGGATCATCCAGGGGGTTAAACCACAAAGGTGGCAGGGTGATCATATCTCCGAACCAACTGCCCGTCAGGATGCCAAAGCCCAGGGCGGCTCCGCCCCCCAAGGCCAAGAGCTTGATTAGCTGCCCCCCCATCCCCTTGGGCTGCATTACTTTTAGAAGCACCAGGGATAAAAGGGTGAGGAGAATCCCATAGCCTGCATCCCCCAGGGTGATGCCAAAGAAGACAAAGAAGAAGGGGGCCAGGGCCGGGGTGGGATCAACCTCCCGGGGGCTGGGGGTGCTGTAAAGATTGGTGACGGCTTCGAAGGGCTCCACCAGGGGGCCGTTCTTTAGGGCCACCGGGGGGAGTTCCCCCTCGGCCGGATCCTCAGCTAAGAGGGTGGCCGTCTCACTGACCTGGGCCAGGTGTTTTTCTATTTGCCCGATGTCGGCGGCCCGGGCCCAGCCGGTGATAAGAACCGCCTGATCGGTAGATGCGAAGTTATCGGCCACCGCCAGGCGATCCCGCTGGAGGGCCAAATAATCATAATAGGCCATGAGGCGGGGCCGCTGGGGCAGGAGTTCTTCCACCTGGGCCCGGATCTGCCGGTGCTCTTCTTGCTGTTCTGATAGTGTTTCTTCCAGCTGGGCTAGGCACTGGGCCGGGGTATCCGTCAGTTCGGCGGGTACCGGTAAATCCGTCCAGTTCTGTTCCTTTAAGGCCGCCTCCACCGGAGGGCAGTCCCGTAAATAAATGAGAAATATATAAGCCTGTTCTTTATCCTGCTTTAGGATCTGGAGATGGGTTTCCGGGGCTTCCTGGGCCAGGGTCTCCTGAAAATCGGCTAGGGAGGCCATGGGCAGGGAACCAAGCCGGACGGATACCCCCTTGCTATCCCCCAGCTCCTTTAAGGGGAGGTTTAACCCTTGATAGGGTTCTAGTTCTTCCAGGAGGTTTTCAATCCTGGTCTCCTCATTGCCCAGGGCGGTAAGCCTTTCATCTATCTGGCGGCAGGCCTGATACACCCTGTCCGCCTCCTGGTCCTGGGCCCCATAGGTGTTAAATTCCGTGGGGGTCAGGGACAGCTTGGACCCGGCAAACTGTTCCACAAAACCCTTTTTTAGGGGGAAGTGCCGGGCTAAAAGGTCAAGGCTGTACTTAATTTCGTTCAGACGGGTTTCCAAGCGGTGAAGAGCCTCCGGCTCCTGGATGCTGTGCAGCTTTCCACATCCCTTCCAGGTGGGTTTTTCCTCCACTTGGCGGATTTCCACCAAGCCCAGGGACTGGAGAGCAC
>JAAYTH010000170.1 GCA_012523785.1 Bacillota bacterium
AAGTTCCCGGGCATATACTTCTACCTTGCCAGTATTAAGATTGGGATTAATGGTGCCCTCCGGGCGGGATGAGACCACACCTTTAACCGCCAAGACAAATTCACCGCGTATACTTTCCCCCTTCTGGAAGGATTCTTTATGAAAATCAGGGCTCAAAACCACCTGGACAACCCCACTTCGATCCCGGAGGTCAATAAAAATCAAACCGCCGTGGTCCCGCCGCCTCTGCACCCATCCCATCAAGACCACTTCCTGCCCCACAGTTTCTGTCCGCAGCAGGCCACAGTGATGGGTTCGCTTCAATTCCCGCTTACCTTCCATCTTCCATTCCTCCCATCAATGCCAATATCTTTTCACTGATCTTTTCTATAAGCACTTCTTCCTGCACACCCGTCTCCATGTCCCGCAGGGTAACCACATTCCGGGCCAATTCTCCTTCCCCCACCAGAACCACATATCGGGCATGACTCCTGTGGGCCTGTTTCATCTGGGCCTTCAAACTGCGGCCCAAAAAATCTTTATCGGCCCGGATACCCCGCCGCCGCAGATCATAAAGGATCTTAAAGGCCGGCCTTTGCACCCCGGCACCAATAGAAGCCACAAAAACATCCAGGGGTTCCACTCCCGGTAATTTAACACCGGTATTTTCCAAGGCCAGCAGCAGCCTTTCCACACCCAGGGCAAACCCCACACCAGGGGTAGGTTGACCACCACACTCCTCCACCAGACCATCATAACGGCCCCCACCGCAGATGGTCCCCTGGGCCCCCAGTTCCCGGGTTATGATTTCAAAGACCGTCTTGGTATAATAATCTAATCCCCGCACCAGATTGGAATTCAGCTGGTATTTTATACCCAAATCCCCCAAATGTGCCTGGACCTGTTCAAAATGCTCCTTACATTCAGCACACAGGTAGGCACCAAATTCCGGTGCCTCCCGGGCAATTCCCCGACAGCCCTCCTGCTTGCAATCCAAAACCCGCAAGGGATTATGTTGATATCGGGCCCGGCAATCACTGCACAAGTTGCCTATATGCTCGGAAAGGTAATTTAACAATTCCTTTCGATATGCACCCCTACATGCGGGGCAGCCAATACTATTGAGATGTACTTCCAAATCTCCAAGCCCCAGATGGGCAAAGAAATGTACAGCCATGAGTATAACTTCCGCATCCGCCGCTGGATCTTCCGCCCCAATAACCTCCACCCCGAATTGATAAAACTGGCGGTAGCGGCCGGCCTGGGGACGATCATAACGAAACATGGGCCCTAGATAATAAAGTTTAACCGGCTGGGGCTGGGCATAGAGCTTGTTTTCCAGATAGGCCCTAACCGTAGAGGCGGTAGCCTCCGGCCGCAAGGTTAGCCATCTTTGGGCCCGATCCTGGAAAGAGTACATTTCCTTCTGAACAATATCTGTTGTCTCCCCCACACCCCGCAAAAAAAGTTCGGTATGTTCAAAAATAGGAGGTCTGATCTCGGAATAGGCATATAGACGACAATACTCCCGGATCTTCCCTTCCAGGTAATGCCACTTTTCCACTTCCGGGGACAAAATATCCCGTGTTCCCCGGGGGGCTGACATAAGCAAATTTATCTCCTCCTTTTTGCACAATTACTAATACCAC
>JAAYTH010000171.1 GCA_012523785.1 Bacillota bacterium
CAGAAGACGAAAACACTGACCGGTCCTAAACAACCTGGCCCGCACAAACTAGAACCCCAAAAAAGCAGATAGCCTGCCAGCTATCTTTTTTATTTTGTGCTATAATATTATAAAGGAATATTTGGAAATCTAAAGGCGGACGCCCTTGCCCGCCCATGGGTTATAACAGAGATCCTGTAATGGCAGGGCTCTGCTCCGCCCGCATATGAAAAATATATCCCTACACCCACTAGGGGACGGCCCCCCTCCCGTCCCGCGCATCCTCATAAAAATGGGACAGATAACCTGACCCCCTGTCCCATTTCCTAGCCCACTCTCCCATAGTGCTGTGCCCTTGCAAAGCCGGTGACTGAGCAGGGCCGCCCTAGAGATTTATGGGGTTGTGTTTCAAGGGCGGCCACGGTCGTGGAATCCGGCGGCAAAGGCTCAGCACCTAGAGCTCTGCTCCGCCCGAATTTCTGTCTCCCGTATTCATCACGCATCTCGTAGGGGACAGCCCCCGTGCCTTCCCGTGCACCTCAACCAAAATAGGACAGATAACCTGACCCCCTGTCCCCCCAATCTCCAGTGAAGGCGGTATAACATATGAATGTCCTCAAAGACTATTACAAAATATTGCAAGTACATTACCTGGCAGAACCGGAAATCATACAGAGCTCCTACAGGAGGCTGGCCAGAAAATACCATCCGGATGTCAACAAGGGCTCAGATGCGGAAGAAATAATGAAAAAAATAAACGAAGCCTACAAAGTTTTAAATAATCCAGAAAAGAGGAAACAATATCACCGGGAATGGGTTAAAAGGCGAGCTGAGCCAGGGGTTGCCGGAACAAAAGAAGAACAAAAATTAGCCGCCAATAAAAAGAGCCTTACCGCTGCCCTGGCAGTCCTAAATGAATACTTCCAGAACATTTTACATAAAAACTTCGCCCGGGCCTATGCCCTGGTCAGCGAAAACGATAAAGAAAACATTTCCCCAGCCGAGTTCACCAGATGGCAAAAGACCGTATCCAAGGTTTATCAATTAAAAAAATACAGCTTTACCCTGCACAAGCTCAATAAAAATATAATGTACAATAAAGTCATCTACAAAGAAGCCGTTGATTTACAAGTAGCGGTCCGGGAATACAACAAAATAATAGATGCCCATGAACAGGATTATCTGGTCAAAACAATTGTACTGGAAGATAAAAACTGGAAGGTCCTCCTGGGCTATGAGGGCTTACAGCCCCTCATAGATAAATTCATTCGGCTATCAGAACTGGTGCAGGCCAAATCTATAATAAATGAATTGGCAGAAAGCCGCAGTAAAATTGACCCCCTTACCGGCCTCTACAACACAAAGGGCTTTTTGGAACTTGCCGAAAAGGAACACTACAGGTATGTCAGGTACAAAAATACCTTCTCCCTAGCCCTGTGCGAAATTGACACCCCAGACGAAGAAACCATTAAAAAGGCGGCACATATACTAGACGCAAACTTAAGAAAAACAGATATCCTGGGCCGTTGGCAAAATTCAACCTTCCTTATTCTTCTGGCAGAAACAAATATAAAAGGGGCCTTACAAGCCCTGCAAAAAATTCAAAGACACCTGCGGGGGAGCATATTAAGGCAGCAAAAAAATAATATATCCATTGGTGTTCTAGAATTCTGCCATCAGTCCCTGCAAGAGGGCCTAGAAAAAGCCCTTCAATACAAAGATATAGCAAAAGGGGTAAAAAGGAACACCATAGTCTCCCAAGAAGGCATTGTCTAATCATAAGCCCCCGGCCACACCTTTTAACGCCGTCCGCACCTACCTTCGCCCCTCATTTTTGCCCATAGTTTTGCCGATAATTATTGCGCAGGGCATGTATTAGTTCATCCTTCAATACTTGCGGTGTGCCCGTCAGCTCTGAATAAATATAAACCATAGCACCTTTCTCCTCAACTTGACAGACCAGAAGGGCTTCAGCTAGGGTATGCCCAAGCCCTCCTTGATAGATTCTTCAAAGGGCGGGTATAAAAGGCCTTTTTTCCGTAATAAAGGCCGTAACCAGCTTGTGGGGGGTAATATCAAAGGCGGGGTCCTGTAGGGGCGGAGCTCTGCTCCGCCCGAATTTCTGTCTCTCGCACTTATCACGCATCCCGTAGGGGTCGGCCCCCGTGCCGACCCGTGTATCCTAATTGATGGCCCCAATGGGACAGATAACCTGACCCCCTGTCCCACTGTGATTCCTGTAAAAATTGTTTTCGTGGTATAATAATGGTATAATTATGCCACGAAGGAGGTGCGGGGTTATGCCAAAAATTATTCCAATCAGAGACTTGAAAAATACAAGTGAAATATCCCAAATGTGCAAAGAGTCCAATGGGCCCATTTATGTTACGAAAAATGGGTATGGGGACATGGTTATTATGAGCATGGAATTTTATGAAGAAAAGATGTTCATGCTTGATATGTATAATAAACTGATTGCAGCAGAGGAACAAATAAAAGCGGGAAAGGTACTTGGTGGGGATGCTTCAATAAAAGCAATAAGGGAAAAATACAATGTATAAATTGAAGGTTTCCGAACTGGCACATCAGGATTTGGATAAGATTATTTCATACATTGCCATAAACCTGGCTAGTCCAAAGGCAGCCACGGACTTCCTGAATAAGGTGATAGACTGTTATGGTTATCTAAAGGACAACCCTTTTGTATATGCAAAATGCCGGGATAAGTGGTTGGAAAAAGAGGGTTATCGTAAGGTATCAATCAAAAATTATGTACTTGTTTATAAAATTAATGAGAACACTAAAACTGTTACCATTTTGCGTTTCTTTTACGGAGCACAAGATTACGTGAAATTGATATAAGATTCACCCATGAGGCAGTACCCCACGCTCGCAATATAATCCAAAACCTGTAGAGGCGGGGCTTTGCTCCGCGATATGCCCCAGATCCTGTAGGGGCGGGGCTCTGCTCCGCCCGAATTTCTGTCTCTCACACTTATCACGCATCCCGTAGGGGTCGGCCCCCGTGCCGACCCGTGTATCCTAATTGATGGCCCCAATGGGACAGATAACCTGACCCCCTGTCCCATACTATCCCACTCTCCCATAGTGCTGTGCCCTTGCAAAGCCGGTGACTGAGCAGGGCCGCCCTACAGATTTATGGGGTTGTGTTTCAAGGGCGGCCACGGTCGTGGAATCCGGCGGCAAAGGCCCAGCACCTAGAGCCCTGCTCCGCCCGAATTTGCCTTACTTCCTCATCAGAATGGGACAGATCACCTGCCCCCCTAGGACCAAATTTTACAATGTATTGACATGGTATAGCCCATGGGGTAGAATAATTTTGAAAGGAGTGATTTTCGTGGCGCAAATAAACATACGGATTGACGATAATATAAAGGAAAAAGCCGAAATATTATTTGCTGAATTAGGGCTAAATATGTCAACAGCAGTTAATATTTTTATTCGCCAAAGTATTAGACAAGGTGCTATACCCTTTGAAATCACGACACAGGTGGATCCATTTTACAGACAAGAAAACCTTATGATTTTAAAAGAATCCATAAAAGAGGCCAATGAAGGGAAATTTATTTCCAAGTCCATGGAAGAATTGCAGGAAATGGAGCAATGAAAATAAACTTCACCGAAATTGCTTGGGATGATTATACTTATTGGCAAAGCCAAGACAAGAAAACATTAAAGAGAATAAATAAACTTCTCCGGGATATCAGTCGCAACTATAATAAGGGAATGGGAAAACCTGAAGCACTAAAAGGAAATCTATCCGGGTGGTGGTCCCGGAGAATTGATAACAAAAATCGCCTTGTATATAGAATACAAGATGATGCAATTGAAATAGCCC
>JAAYTH010000172.1 GCA_012523785.1 Bacillota bacterium
CCCTAGACATCTATTGTCTTCTCCATATCCCTAATCTTATCCCTTAAAACTGCCGCCTTTTCAAATTCTTCCTTCTTTACCGCCTGTTCCAGGGCCTGCCTTAAGCCCTGCAGTTCCTGCTTAATTCGCAAGGAATGACCGGCCCTGCGGGGCACCCTACCCGTATGTTTTATTTGTCCATGGAGCCGGCCCAGGAGGGGTTCCAACTGTTCCCGATAAATCTGATAACAGGTACCACATCCCAGGCGCCCACTGCCTTTGAATTCACTATAAGTTAAACCACACTGGGGACATCTTAACATGCCGGCATCAGATTCCAATTCCAAATGCTTTATTGCAGCATCGGAATCCAGCAGGCTGGCAAAAAGTTTGTGTAGGGAGAATTCCGGCCCCCCCAAGCTATCCATAAAATTTAACTCTCCTTTTTCCCGGGCACAGTATTCACAAAGATGAACCTCAGTGGTTTTATCATTGATGGTCTTTCTAACTATAACCGTCGCCGGGCGCATTTGGCATTCTTGACAAAGCATGACATCACTCCCTTTTTGAATAGGAAAAACATCTGGCCGCGCCATTATTCACCCAGCAGGGCCAAGAGCATGGCCTTCAAAAGCCGGGCCCGGATCATATCCCGCAAAGGGAGCGCCACCTTTAGATTGTCCCGGGAAATTGCCGCCTGTAAAACCCGCTTTTCCCTTCGGTTCAGCAGTCCCTCCTCCGCCAGGTGGAGTAAAATGTTTTCCGCCTGCCCCTGGCTGATGGAGGCACCAATACTATCCCGCAAAAGCTGCAATTGTTCCGGTAAATCCATCTGGAGTTTTATAATCCGGATAAAACCCCTTCCCCCCCGGCGACTCTGGACCAGATAGCCCCGTTCCACAGTAAAGCGGGTTTCCAGTACATAATTAACCTGGGAGGGCACACAGTCAAATTCCTGGGCCAACTCACTGCGTTTGATTTCCAAAATGTTCTCCCGGGAGCGAATTAACTGTTCCTTCAACCAACATTCAATTTGTTCCGTCAGGCTGGGCAAATTTCCACCTCCCCGGACTTTGACCTTTCCTGACCTTCATATATATTATACCCCCCTCGGCACAAAAAATGCAACCCCTGAACACTAATATTTTCCCGGAGGGGGAAATAATTTTTCATTTTAATGGGAATCCCCCCTTGTCATCTTCGGAGCCTTTTCTTTATGATATACTTGTAGCAGTGATTGCTTTCCAATGCGACCTTGTGGTTCCGAAACCCATTAGGGGTTAAGATTAGTTTAGGAGGCTTCACGGCGTTTATAATTCTTTTTGCCTGATGGGTTCATTCAGTGCCGTGGTGGGATTATGGGGGGTCCCTACTTAATGCAGGTCAATGAAATGGTGCGGGGGAAGGCAACGGGTGGCCGGGTAGCTAGGCACCTACTCAAGACCCCGGAGACAGACAGATAATAATGCCCAAATAACATACAGGAGGACCGAATATGGAGAAGAAACCGAAACATGAACTCAGGCTACTGTTGGCCATGCTTATCTTTGGCAGCATCGGTGTTTTCGTGAAAAACATAAACCTACCCAGTGCAGCCATCGTCTGGTGGCGCACCATTATAGGCAGTGCTTTCCTGGCCCTGATATTTTTGTTGACCAAACAACCCCTAAATATCCCCGGCATTAGGAAAAATCTCCTCCTACTTGTCGCAGCGGGAACAGCATTAGGCGGCGGTTGGGCCCTACTATTCG
>JAAYTH010000173.1 GCA_012523785.1 Bacillota bacterium
TATAATAATACCCTGGTCGAGGTAGTAGAAGAATTAGATATGAAGGCTATTCAGTGGTCGATAGATTCCCTCGATTGGCAGGACCTAAGTGCCCAGGAAATAACGGAAAGGGTATTGAAACAGGTTGCACCGGGCGCCATTGTCTTATTCCATAATAATGCTGAGAATACTCCGGCGGCTCTAGTACCCATTTTGGATGAATTACTGGCGGATGGTTATTCTATAGTTCCAGTTTCGGAACTTATCCACTGGGATGATTATTATATCGATCCCCATACTGGTATTCAGCATTCCCAGACACCAGCAGACAAAGAAAGCAATTAATATAAGAGAGACAAGTTTCTCCTTATTTTAGCAAATAATGATTAAAATACCAGTATAGGATAGAAGCAAAAAGTGAATAATACTATTGCCGTTATTGCGGCCCAACTTAAAAGGAGTGAGGCTAATGAGTAGACGGCGTCGCGGTGTAATGTCCGAGGAGCTGAGATATGAGTTAGCCGAAGAACTCGGAGTTGCCGACATCGTGAAGCGGGAGGGCTTCGGTGGAGTTTCCTCCCGTGATTGTGGTAACTTGGTTAAGTTGGCTATTCAGCGGGCGGAAGGGACTCTGAAGAAGCAATAGCGGCCGGGATGTACCATTATGGTACATCCCATTATTTTAGAAAGGCTTTAGTTAAATGGGAAAATACTCTAGCCGGGGCATATTTTTTTGTTTCTTTGAATAATTTGCAGTAAAGAATTCTTGTTCCCTGACTGGATAAGGGGGGTGAAAATAATGAGGGAAGAAGTGAAAATGTCGGTTCGGGGCTCTAAGGCATGGGAACTGTTATCATCTAAAAGGGGACTAAGGCTAATTGTTTTTATGTTTCTCAGTCTGGTTGGATCTATGATTAGATTGCCTTTACCGACGGGTTCAGTAGCATTGGAAACCTTTCCCGGTTATTTCGCTGCTTTGACCTTTGGCTGGGTTGATGGTGGTCTTGTGGCTGGCCTGAGTCACCTTTTAGTTGCTGCTTTGGGTGGTTTTCCCCTGGGTATATGGCTGCATCTTTTGGCGGGCTTACAGATGGCCCTTTGGGCGGTGTGTTTTTGGTATATCAATGATAGGGTAGGGCTGCTTACTGCCATAATTGCCATAACTATTCTTCATTCCTTGGTTTCTGTTGTGTATACCCTACCTATTTGGAATATGGTTATTTTTAGTGGTCTGCTTTTACCCTTGGCCCTAGCGGCGGCGATTAACCTATTTTTGGCCGGGTTTCTCTTCCTGTTGGGAATGAAAGGGCGGTCTAGTCGTTGGGAAAGGAATATTTAGCAGTAAATTCATTTAAACTTGCTGCCAATTTTTCCCGCCGGGATCTTGGGAAGGTTATCCGCAAATGTGTACAATCTATTCGGTAAAAATCCTTCGCTTCGCCCGGGATGATGGGAGTTACCATAGAGTGTAATAGGGCTTGGGCAAATACGAATTTGGAGTGTTTAGGAATTACCGGGGCAATTAGGGCAAAAAGAGGATACATTTTGGAGGGCTGGGCCCTTCTTTTTTTATGCCCCAGTGCCCTCAAGCACACCCGTACTGTGAATGGAGTACTATGTAGAGACTTGAATAACAGTAAAGGGGGTTTTCACTTTATGGTACGTGGTTATGTGAAAAAGGTATTTCCGGGAAATAACACCTCCCAAGGTTTTTACTCCTTCTATGATTATATCGTCCCTCCCGACGCTAGCCGGGTGATCATCATTAAAGGGGGGCCGGGGGTGGGTAAATCCACTTTTATGGGCAAGATTGCTGAGGAAATGTTGAAGCGAGGTTTTGATGTTGAAATGCACTGCTGCACAGCTGATGTGGGTTCCCTAGATGGAATTTTAATACCTAAGCTGGGTGTAGTCATTATGGACGGGATGGCACCTCACATGGTGGACCCGAAATATCCTGGTGCCCTGGAGGAAATCGTTTACCTGGGGGAATACTGGGATAGTTCGCAAATTAAACCCCATAAGAAAAAAATCATGGAATTAACCCGGGGTTCCAGTAGGATGTATAAACGGGGTTATCGCTTTCTTAAGGCCGCCCAATTGGTCTACCGAGATTGGGAGGAGGCAAACATGGAAGCCATGGATTTTGCCTACGCTAATCAACAGACCCATAGGGTTATTGAGGAGGTATTGGGGGATATTCCCATTTCGTCCCGGCAGGGACGGGGAAGACACCTCTTCGCCCGGGCCATTACCCCGGCGGGGATGTTAAATCATGTTGATACAATCATCGGGCCCTGTAATAGGAAGTATGCCATAGAAGGTGAGCCGGGTACCGGGAAATCAACCTTGATTAAAAAGGTTGCCAATGCAGCCCTAGAAAGGGGTTTTGCAGTTGAGATGTACCATTGCCCCCTTAACCCGGAAAAGGTTGAACATATTGTCATCGGAGAGTTAAATGTGGCCTTGACAAAATCCATTGAACCCCACCGCTATTTTCCCGGTAAAGATGATGTTGTAATAAATTTGAGTGAGGGCCTGGACGGGAAAAAGACAGCCAAATACGCCACATTAATCGAGGAAGATAGGGAAATGTTTTTCATTTTGTTCAACCAGGGTATTAAGTTTATCGGCCGTGCTAAAGAACATCATGATCAGCTGGAGACTTATTACACTCCCCATATGAATTTTGCAGCCATTGCCCAGCGCCGGGAGGATATCCTTAGTGAAATCCTGGCATACTCAGAACAGATCAAAGGCGGGGGAGAAGGATTTTAAAGGTAAAAGGCGAAGGAAGTTCTAACAGCTTTTGTGGAGGAGGGGGGATATGGAGCAGACATTGGTTTTAATCAAACCAGATGCCGTTGAAAGGGGATTAGTGGGAAGAATTATCACCCGTTTTGAGGATAAAAATTTGCAAATTGCGGCCTTGAAACAATTGCAACTGTCAAGAAAAATGGCGGAAAAACATTACAAAGAGCACCGGGAAAAGCCTTTTTATGGAAAACTCATCGCCCATATTACTTCCGGGCCGGTAATAGCCATGATTGTAAGGGGGCCAGAAGCCGTCAAGACAGTACGGTGCCTCATCGGTGATACTGCTGGCACTATCCCCGGTACCATCCGGGGTGACTGGGCTGACAGTGTTACTTACAATCTGGTCCATGGTTCTGATTCCCCCGAAAGCGCCGCCCGGGAAATGAATTTGTTTTTTCCGAAGATGGAGTTATGAACAGGTGATATTGTAAGCCCCCCCGGCATATTTATAACAGCGAGGTTAAAAAATGGGATTTAGCGGGGGCCGGGGTAAATGAAGCTCAATTACTGGCTGATAACTTTTCTGCTCCTTTCTTTATTGTTTCTCCCGAGGATTAACGCAGCCTCTTTTGAGCCCCACTGTGATTGTGAAGGCCGGCCCAATTTGGAGCAGACTACTCCATGTTCCAGGGGGAAAGAGGTTTTACAATTGCAGGAGAGTCTGGAGAAGTTGGGTTATTACCGGGGTGTTATAGATGGTATCTATGGCCATGATATGGCAAAGGCGGTGGCCCAACTACAGGCTGATTTCGGTTTGCCGGTAACGGGTAATATGGATGCCACTGCTTGGGCCTATTTGGCCTGGATGGAGGAAAAACCGGCTCTGGGTCAGTCTATGGCCCCGCCCCGGGGCGACATCAGTATCCTGGTGGATACTGATGCCCTCATCTTGATTGTATATGCCGACAAAGAACCTTACAAAATTTATCCCGTTGCTATAGGAAAATGGTCAACACCTACTCCACTAGGGGAATGGGTGATCCGGGATATGACAAGTGTTTGGAAGGGCCCCTTCGGTGCCCGTTGGATGGGCCTCAGCTGCCCCTTCGGTGGGTATGGGATCCACGGCACTGATGATCCTTCCTCCATTGGCTGGGAGACCAGTGGCGGTTGTGTGAGAATGTATAACCATGATGTGATTGAGCTCTACGATTGGGTTGTCCCCGGCACACCGGTAACTATAATTGGAACTCGGGAGCACCCTTTTTTCTATAATTTGCGCCCGGGGGATGTGGGCCAAAGTGTTGTTTATCTTCAATGGCGCCTTCGGGAACTGGGGCAGCAGGTGGGAAGGGCCGATGGGGTATATGGCGAGGTTACAGAAGGGGCCATACGGGAACTTCAGCATTTTTACCGGCTAGCCGTCGATGGGGTGGCTGATCCCAATCTCTTATATATTTTAGGTTTTGGTGGGAGGGAGTAGGGGATGGTGGCTGGGCGGCGCCTTTGGCTTCCTTTGATTATTTGTGTCTTTCTTGGTGGAATATTCTTTTGGTTTCTCGCTGGCCGGCTAACATATTTAGATCCTAAAGTAGAGATTAATCCAGGGCGGCTTTATACCCTGGATTTTTGGGATTATCCCCTACCCCTAGTTTGGGAGGACGGAACCACCTACCTAGA
>JAAYTH010000174.1 GCA_012523785.1 Bacillota bacterium
TAGTTTATTTTAAACTCCATATTACCCTGGGCTATTTTCTCATAAGCTCCCACAATTTCGTTAACCGGGGTGAGAATAGCCTTCCTAATGATCCCAATCATAATTATAGACAAGATGAAAGCTGCAACACCACAGACCGCCAGGACAAGCCAGGCGAACTTCACCGCCGCCTGGGCATCCACTGCTTGTTGGAGGGCCCTTTCATCGGCGGTATCACTAAAGGCGATTAAAATATTTGCGATTCTATCCATGTTAGGCAAATAATCGTTTTCGTAGATATGCTGGGCTTTTTCAATATTTTCTTCGGTAGGATTTAACATTAACTCGGAAATTTCTTTTCTTATAGCACTACCTTTCTCAAGAAACCCCTGCATTTCGGCTATTGCAGCATCACGACTAGTGTCTCTTTGATTTCCAATATAGGCTGCCAAATCTTCTCCAGTCATTGCAGCATTACTTTGGACATTGTTTAATAGCTCTTGAACTTTATCTGCATCGGTTTGATTGACCATGAGACCCATATCACCTTGACCAGACATCATATCATGTCTTATTTTCCAGATTAAGGTGCTATTAGGCAGGGTATATTGGGCATATGATTCAATTTCATTATTTATACCGCTGATACTATAAACCGACATCCCGATGGTGATGAGAAAGAGGAGCAGGATAACTCCAAAACCAACAAATAATTTTTTACTGATGGACAAATTCTTCATTATTTTCCCTCCCGATAATTTAGAATGTAAGACTTAATAGACATTTATGTTCCATCCACTCCACCAGGAAAGAATAAAGTAGATAGTTGGCCATTATTTTCGGATGGTAACATATTTTCTAACTGTAGCATCTATTTTTTCTGCCGGCGGTCAACCAGGACCAGATCCATAAACTCTGCCGCGGTGATCTTGACTGGCATCTTGCCTGCCTTGGCAAAGATTAAGTAATTTCCATCGGTCTCTACATTCTGAAAAAGTTCCTCATCCTGCAAGCGGCCAAAACGGGCTGTATTTAACCGGGAGCGGAAATCAAAATGAATAGTGGTCCCGGTCCCCATGACCACCTCCAACTGGTAGTTTGGCAATACACGGACACTCCGGAAATAACCACCCCCGTCTTCTGCAACGGCCCCATCTTCTTTATCCACTATTTCATCATCGAGGAGCCCTAATTTTTGCAGCACCCCAGTCAGCCTTTGGGTGTCGATGGGTTTGGTTGCATAGGCCTCACAGCCGTAGGCAAAGGCCCTTTGTACCAGATCTGCCTCGGCCAGGGCGGTGGTCATGATAATCTTGGCCCGGTTTTCGGGGGCAATGCCATACTGTTTCTCCAAATCCCGGATACCCTTGAGGGTCTTTACCCCATCGGCCTTGGGCATCATGATATCGAGGCAGATGAGTTGGTAGGGTGCTTGATCCTTCAGGGCTATTAAAAAGGCCTCCAGGGCTTCCAGGCCATCCACAACTAGGTCACAATCGCCGTATTGCCCCAAAAACCGGTGCAGAAAGTTCCTGCTGACCAGATCATCCTCCGCAATTAGTATCCGCATCCTTCATCCCTCCTTCTCTCTATTTCGTCAATTAGCAGGCCACAATACTCTAAAGCAGCACCCCCTTGGCCCTTACGGGAGGCGAGTTGGGCCCGGAAAGCCAATTCTACTAATTTGGGGTCATCTAATAAATGACCCACTCTTTTTACCTCCCGGGCAGTACCTTCAATCAGGCTGACTTTATTCCCTTGCAGGAGCTCCTTTAGTTCCAATGACAATTGGTGCAACCCTTTTACCGTATCTGTTGTATCTGGGCTGGCCGGGGATTTTTTTGTAAAAACCTCTCCTTCATCTTCTGAAAAGATAAAGCCGGATACTGCCGGGTGGCAATGACCCTCCGGAATGTTGATCTGACCTGCCGAAGTGGTAAACTTCCCCGGGGACGGGCGGGGCCCGTCTTCTGCAGTCAGGATTATGGATGAATCCCCTTCCGCTTCCCCGAAATTCCCCCGGCTTGTGTTGCCTGTATAGCCATCGCTGGGGGCCAGGTTCACCCGCAAAATAAAGGTGCTGCCCCGGCCAACCTCACTCTGGACGGCAATTGTACCCCCCATGAGCTCTGCCAGCTGTTTGGATATGGCCAGGCCCAAGCCGGTTCCCCTATACCTGCGGGTAATTGAGCCATCCACCTGGCTGAAACGTTGAAAGAGCAAATCCAGCTTCTCCGGGGCAATGCCGATGCCCGTGTCCGTTACCCGAAATTCCAAGGGGCTGTCCAAGCCGCCCCCACTGCCCGACCCTACACTGACGGTAACCTGGCCTTCGTCGGTAAATTTGATGGCATTTCCCACCAGGTTGTTCAATATCTGGCGTAGGCGATCCGGATCTCCCATCACCCGGCGGGGTACCGTGGGGGATAATTCATGGCTGAGTTTTAAGCCCTTTTTTTGGGCCAAAACCCCGTGGATAGCCAGGAGTTCGTCCAGCAGGGCCTCCAAATCAAAGGGTATATTTTTAATCTTTATTTTGCCGGCTTCAATCTGGGAATAGTCCAAAATACCGCCGATGACATGGAGGAGGTTGTTGGCGCTTATCTCCAGCATTTGAATTAGTTCCCTTTGCTCCGGAGTCATTTTAGTCTTAAGGAGGAGCTCCAGCATGCCCATTAAGCCATTTAGGGGGGTGCGGATTTCGTGACTCATGTTGGCGATAAATTCGCTTTTAATGCGGCTGGCAGCCTGGGCTGCATCGCGGCCGCGCCGGACTTCTTCCTCGATATTTTTGATACGGTCGATATCACGGAATACCACCACCACACCCTCGGCTGTGCCGCCGCGGTTGTAGATGGGGGAACAGTTGGCGGAAACAAAGAAGCGTCTACCGGTTCTGGTAACCAGGGCCGTGTGGTTTTTTAGCCCCACAGATTCCTCTTGCCGCAGGGCCTTAAATATGGGGTTTTCTTGGGCTTCGCCGGAATAATAATTGACCAGGGGGAATATCTCGGCAAAGGGCCTGTTAAGGGCCTCCTTTCCTCCCCAGCCCGTTAGGATTTCCGCCGAAGCATTTATATAGAGGACCTTGCCCCGGGGATCTGTTACGATGATGCCATCACCAATGCAGGATAGGGTAGCCATTAAAAAAGGTACCTGATCACTTTTCTGTATGCCTGTTAACAAAGGGGAGTCACCTCCCTTATATCTCTAGGTCAGGGGTTGATGGGAAACTTTTACCAGCCCTGTCTTAACTTCCATTTCTATGGTTCTGCTAATGTTTCCTCCTAAGTCTGAGTTCTTTACCCTCAACCCCAGCCTTTTTAGGGCGTATCTAGCGGTATTAATGTTCTGTTTCCCCACCTGGAAAATATCCAACTCCTCATTGGACTCTATCCCGCCGAACATCTTAATTTGCAAATCCTCCCGACGGCAGCCATAGCGGCGGCAGATGGTTTCTATAAGGAGCGGAATTCCCGTGAGGGCGAAGTAGCCCGGCCGTTCGGTCCTATCCCGGTGGCGGAAGGGTGAGGGGAGTACCACATGTACCATTCCCGCCGCCTTTTTACGGGGACAATAGGCCGTTACCGCTACACAGGTGGAGAGGGAAAAGGTCCGTATGGCATCAAATTCTCCGTCAGTCACCACGTATTCTCCCATTCCAATTGTGTGTACTATGGGGATCACCTACTTGAGTAAATTGATAAGGACATGGGGGATCTTTTCTAGGGAGGTCTGTATTTCTACCGCCCCGATATCCTGGGCCACCTTGGGCATACCGTAAACGACGGAGGACTCTTGGTCCTGTCCGATGGTCCGGCCCCCCTTACAACGTATGTTCAGAAGGCCCCGGGCACCATCATAGCCCATGCCAGTGAGGAGGATACCGATGGTGCTGCCGCCGGCCGCCGCTGCCGTCGAATTAAAGAGAACATCAACTGAAGGGCAATGCCCATTGACCTTTTCTCCCGGATAGCATTTTACCTGATAGCGTTTCCCCACTCTTTTCACTTCCATATGCCTGTTCCCCGGTGCGACCAATACCGTCCCCGGATCGACATAATCTCCGGTTTCGGCCTCCTTTACCGCCAGGTCCGTCTGATTGTCCAAACGTTGGGCAAACATTTGGGAAAATATCGGGGGAATGTGCTGGGCCACCACAATCCCGGGGACGGTAGGGGGTAGGACCCGCAATATGCTATAAATGGCCTCGGTCCCCCCGGTGGAGGCACCCAGGGCGATGATTTTTTCCCGGTCCTGGGCGATGCCAATGGTGATGCGCCCGGTGCTGGCCCGCTCTACCTTGGGTACTGGAGCCTTGACATTGGCGGCGGCTTTGATCTTGTGGATTAGATCTTGTCCAAATTTTTTGAGGCCCGGGGTGGATTTTTGATCGGGTTTGACGACAAAATCGACGGCTCCGGCTTCCAGGGCCTCAAAGACCTTGTCACTAATGGAACTGACCATAATAATAGGGACAAAATACTGGGGCAGCAGCCAGCGTACAAACTTGATTCCATCCATGATGGGCATTTCAATATCACAGGTGATGACATCCGGGCGGGTGGCCATGATTTTATCCCGGGCCTCGGATGGGTTTGCAGCCACGGCCACTATTTCAATCTGTTCATCGGCAGTTAGGACCTTGGCTATGGCCGCCCGGAAGAGGAGGCTGTCTTCAACCACCAGTACTCTAATTTTATTGCTTTTACCCATGCCTACCTACTCCTTCCTATAGACCGCCGGCATTACATATTTATAACGGGTTTTAGTGCGGTTTAATCCTTCAGAATGGCCGATGAATAAAAACCCTCCCGGGGCCGTAATGTCATACAGACGTTCGGCCAGCTTATCCTTCGTTTCGGTGTCGAAGTAGATCATGACATTACGGCAAAATATGACCTGCATCTTTTTTTTAAAAGGAAAGGGGGATTTCATTAAGTTGATATTGGCAAAAATCACTTCATCCCTGATTTTCTTCGACAGGATACTCCGGCTACTATCATAGGGTTTGAAATACCTCCTCTGCCAGGCCTGGGGCAGGGTGGCTACTTCTTCCTTGCCATAAATACCGGCCCGGGCGAAGGCCAGTGCCTTTTGGGAAATATCTGTGGCCAGTATTTTAGTGTCCCAAGCGGCCTTCTGCAGGCTGAAGTAGCCATCTATGATCATGGCCAGGGTATAGGGTTCCTCTCCAGTGGAGCAGGCCGCACTCCAAATACGCAGATCCTTGTCCTTTACTGTTTTTTCTAAATAGGGCAGCACTACTTGGTTAAAATAGCGGAAATGCTCCGGCTCCCGCATAAAAAAGGTATAGTTGGTTGTCAGCCTATTGAGCATGAGGGTGGCCGCCTGCCCGGTACTATCGGCCTGGACATACTCCATGTATTCCCGCAGGTTGGCCATATTTAGGCGGGCCAAGACGGGTCCCAGTCTACCTTGTACCAGTGTTTTCTTTTCACTCTTTAGGTGGATGCCATAATTGGTTTTGATGTAGGCGGCAAATTCCCTAAATTCCTGTTCTTTAATAGCAAACATGGCTGTCACCTAATTTAAGGGGGCAAAGGAGTAGCTGCTGCTTCCCCCCGCCACCCGGCCAAGATCATGGGAGGTCATTGAGGGCATCCACCTCATCATCGGTAAGGAGCTTGGCACAGTCCAGGAGCAATTTTACCGTATCGCCGGCTTTACCAATTCCCTTAATATACCTGTGTCCACCTTTTCTTATCTCCGGCGGTGGGGCAATATCTTCCTCCTCGATGGTCAATACCTCCACCACACTGTCTACTATGAGGCCGACGGAAATATCATTGGTGTCCAGGACTATAATACAGGTTCGGTCATCATATTCCCGTTCCGGCTTTTTAAAGCGCAGGCGGGCATCCATAACCGGGATGATCTTGCCCCGCAGGTTGGTGACACCCTTTACATATGCCGGCATTTCCGGGACCTCTGTGATGGGCTGGATTCCAATTATTTCGGTAATATACCGGATCTCCATGCCGTAGAGTTCTTGGTCCATGGTAAAGATAAGGTATTTCCCCTTTAGGGTGTCCTCATCCCCCATCTCCCTTAAATTTGCCAATTCTGCCTGGGTCATTTTCTAAAACCTCCTTGATATTTTACTGGGAAGCCTGCCGTCTCCCTACATCCCCAAGAGGCCGCCAACATTTAATATCAGGCTGATACTGCCATCACCCAACAGTGTGCATCCCGCCAACCCCCCGACGTTATTTATGCT
The DNA here is from genome assembly GCA_012523785.1 of Bacillota bacterium. Lineage (GTDB taxonomy): Bacteria > Bacillota > DTU030 > DTU030 > DTU030 > JAAYTH01. Next base: position 6,221 of record JAAYTH010000174.1, read on the forward strand.
TTTAAGGTAGGATGGCAGGGCCTTGACCACTACCTGCTGCTGCCCCAAAAGTTCGTCGGCAAAAAGACAGCGGCATTTACCGTCCTGTTCGATCATGAGCATAATTCCTTCGGTGAGGTTGGTATAGTCTGACTGGACAGCAAATGTTTCGTGGAGCCTCAATACGGAATAAACTTCCCCCCGCACCATGATCATTTCTTCCCCCTGGGGATCCTGGATCAGGTCCGGGGCCCTGGCTTGAAAGGTTTCTTTTATGGAAGTGGTGGGAAGGGTATATTTGGCAGTTCCTACCCGGATATTCATGGCGTCGATGATGGCCAGGGTGAGGGGGATTTTTAGTATAGTAGTAGTTCCGACACCTGGGGTGCTTTCCACGGAAACCGAGCCCCCGATGGCATCTAAATTTTTTGTTACCACATCCAGGCCGACCCCCCGGCCGGAAAACTCATCTGCCTCCTCATTGGTGGAAAAACCCGGTAAAAAGATGAGATTGTAGATTTCCTCCTCCGTCATTTCCTCAGCCGGTTTGCCTAGGAGCCCCCGCTGCACTGCCCTTTGCAAAATTGCATCCTTGTCCAGGCCCCGGCCGTCATCCCGGACCACAATGAGGACATCACTGCCGGCCCCCTTGGCCTCCAGCACCACCTGTCCCCTCCGGGGTTTACCCGCCGCCAAGCGCTGGGCCGGGGTCTCAATGCCGTGGCCGACGGCATTGCGGACCAGGTGCATAAGGGGATCGGAGATATGTTCGATGATATTCTTGTCCACCTCGGTCCCTTCCCCGGTCAAAACAAGATCAACTTCTTTGCCCTGTTTTTTGCTCACATCCCGGACCAGGCGGTACATCTTGCGGAAGGAAGCCGAAAGGGGTACCATCCGGATGGACATGACGGTATCCTGCATTTCCCCCGTTATTTTTTTAAGCTGCCGGGCCGCCTTCTCGAAGCTGTCTAATTTGAGGGCCGTTATTTCTGGGTTTTGGGTAACCATGGCCTCAGCAATAACCAGTTCACCCATCAGATCCATCATCTTGTCGAGTTTTTGCACATCGACACTGATGATGTTCTGCTGGAAGCCTCCCAGATCAACCTGCCCCGGAATTCCCAGGCTTTGATCTGCCAGGGACGGAATCTTCAGGGGCGAATCTTCCAGGGTCAGATCCGCCGGCTCTGCCGAATCCCCCCATAGATCATCTTCCGGTACTTCCCGCAGGGTCAGATCCCGGACAAAGGCTGTACCCATAAAGAAATCGTATAATTCTTCATGGCCCTTAGAGGTTTTGAGATAAATGGTAAAGCCCTGTTCCCGTATTATGTCCACACTTTCGCCATCATCGACAATATCGGCGGGGATGTGGCGGAAATCGCTGGTAATATCCTTTAGGCGGTGGATAATAACAAAGGCCCGGATGTTTTCCATTTCACAGCCATCCTCAAAGAAAATGACCGCTTCATAGGTTTTCTTGTCATGGTTCTTCCCGCCTTTTTGGGCCGGAAGGTAATAATGCTGGGCAGCCGGGGGTGTTTCCCCTGTTTCTAGTGCACCCGTATCAGTGTCCTCCCCCTTAAGGGTATGCAAACATTCCCTAATGCCTGCAATGAGTCCCGCCGGGTTCCCATCCAGTTCTACGCCCTTTTTCACCTTTTCCATTTCCAACTTGATAAAATCCGCGCTTTTCAAAACCAGATCAAAAAGTTGTCCACATTCCATATTTTCCAGCTGTTCTTCCCGAATATAGGCAAAAAGATCTTCCAGGGAGTGGGCCAAGGAGGCGATGTTATCACACATCATCATGGCGGCCGAACCCTTAATGGTGTGCATAACCCGAAAGACTTCATTGACTGTATCCGGTGTGAGGCGGTTCGCCTTTTCACCGGCCAGTATTGACACCTCCAACTGTTCGATATTCTGCATGGTTTCATAGATGAATATGTCCAGCATCGGCTCCCGGGAAAAGCCATTATCCATTCCAATTCCTCCTTTGTTTTTCCCCTTTATCCGATTTAATGTCATCCTTTGGGGCCTGAATTAGGCAGGATGACATCATAAATACCCCTAGGAGGCAATAAAAAAACAACCTACTGTAGATAATACAGTAGGTTTGTATTTTATTCATACCCAATTATGTGGTAAATTGCTTCTTATTCTCAAAAATCCTTGGAAGCCAGCTCGAATTTAGAATTAATATTGAGCTTGCTGTATACATTTCTCAAGGTTGTCCGGACTGTGTGTTCGGATATATATAGTTTGGCAGCAATCTCCTTTCCGGTCAAGCGTTTTTTGGCCAGGAGGGCAATTTCCCTCTCCCGGGGTGTTAAGGGGGATTTGCTCCGGATAAGGGCCCTTTTTATTTTATCTACACCCCTTTGCCAGCGCTGGCAGAGGTCCAGGAGGCTGTTAAGGGTATTACTGGCCTGTGGTGGGCTAGTATCGGCGGCTATGACTTCAAAGGAACTTAGGGGTAA
>JAAYTH010000175.1 GCA_012523785.1 Bacillota bacterium
TCGCGATAAATGTAGGGAACGACGCCCCCGTCGTTCCGTGCGGACCCCGGTTTTTGCGGGGGATATCGCTATAAATGTGGGGAACCACGGAGCGGTGGGGGCACCGCTCCCTACGGTTTATGCGGGAGGTATTGCTATAAACAGTAGGGAACGACGCCCTTGTCGTTCCGCGTCTTTCCTCATTATTAATTTCAAAAACACGCTTCCTTAGATTCAAGGCTTGTAAAGCATCAACAAGGCGCCGGCGGCCAGGAACAGCATACCGGCCAGTTTTTGCCAGGTAAAGGGGATGGCCTGGAGGCCGAAGAGGCCCAGATGATCTATGAGGAGGGCGGTGGATACCTGGGCCACGATGATGGCCGTGGTGGCAATGGCCACCCCCAACTGGGGAATGCTGTAGGCCACCAGGGCGATTATTGCCACGCTTAGGATCCCGCCCAGCAGGGTGTACCAAGGGGTCTGGGGGAGCTTGGCCAGTTCTCCCTGATCAAGGGGGGTCAGGAGGATAAGGGCCCCTACGGTGGCCGTGCCAATGATATGAACCAGGAGGGTAGCCTCCCAGAGGCCGATGATCTTCCCCAGGGCGGAGTTGAGGGAGCCCTGGAGGGCCATGGCCGCGCCGGATAAAAGGGCAGTTATTATGTAAATGACTTTAAATATAATGACAACCTCTTTTCCCCCCGGGCCCTGGAGTGCCCGGGTTTTTATCCTATATGCCCGCTATATGTAACGGCAAAAACCGGTAAAATACCATATAATAGGGGCCTAGCCGGGGTGTGGATGGCAGTTACCCTTTTGACACATTGAAATGTGTAAGGAGCGGGCCTTTACAGTATTCATCTAGGTTTGATGGATCCCCGTTATATATTTTGGGAACTTAGGTTTTATATAATTTGCCCTACTAGGGGGTGCTTCATGCGCTCAAATAGGCCGGTGGCGAGGAGATACCTTAAAACTTGGCAGGATTTTCCCATTCTCTGACGAAATTAGTAGCAATGTGGGGTTATTTTCTGTCCTGAGGAAAGGGGGAGGGGACTAAGTTGAAGATGTGGCGGTGGGTAATGGGGTTACTGCTTTTACTAGTGCTGATCCTGGGCAGCATCGGCTGTCTAGCCCCAGAAAAGGAGGAGGGTGTTCTCCGTTACAATCTGGGCCCGGAACCTAGGACCTTGGATCCGGCTTTGGCCATGGGGGAACCGGAACTGACGGTAATTTTGGCCTGCTTTGAGGGTTTGACCCGTTTGGCCCCTGGGGGAGAAATTGTCCCCGGGGTAGCAAAGGACTGGGATATTTCCCCGGATGCTTGTACCTATACATTTTACCTGCGGGAAGATGCCCATTGGAGCAATGGGGAACCGGTGCAGGCGGCTGATTTTGTCTATGCCTGGAGGCGGGCCCTGCATCCGGAAATTGCGTCTCCCTACGCCTACCAACTCTATAACATAAAGAACGCCGAGGCTTTTAACAGTGGCGAAATAACTGATCCGGAACTAGTCGGGGTTCGGGCCCTGAATGAAAATACCCTGCAGGTGGACTTGGAATATCCAACGGGGTATTTCTTATCCCTGGCGGCCTTTCCTACTTATTTTCCCGTCTACAGCCCCTTGGTGGAGGAAGGTCCTGCCGACTGGTGGTTGGACCCGGATGCCTATGTGGGAAATGGGCCCTTTGTGCTGAGCAGTTGGGAGGGCCGGCAGCGGCTTTCCTTGGTTCCCAATGACAAATACTGGGATGGAGATAGTGTGAGGCTTTCGGGCTTGGAATTTGTGATGGTGGGGGAACCGGCTACGGAATTGGCCCTCTTTGAAACCGGGGATATCCACTTGGCTAATCGCCTACCGGCTGGGGAGTTGGCCCGGCTCCAGGAGGAGGGCCTATTGCAAAAGGGTGGGGATTTGGCAGTAAACTATTATTACCTAAATACCAGGTCGGGGCCCCTAACCGATGCCCGGGTGCGGCGGGCCCTGGCCCTGGCGGTAAACCGCCGTGATTTGGTGGATTTTGTCACCCGGGGTGGGGAGGAAATTGCCCTGGCCCTGGTGCCTCCGGGAGTGGAAGTTGGGGGGGTGGATTTTCGCCGGCGGGGGGGCGATTATATTGTTGATAATGCCGGGGATGAGGCCCGGGCCCTCTTGGAAGGCGCCGGATATCCCGGCGGGGAGGGTTTCCCTCAACTGCAGCTTCTTATTCCGGCCGATGGCGATTTTGCCCCTACGGCGGCGGCTCTGCAGGAGATGTGGCGGCAGGAGTTGGGGATTGAGGTAAATATAGTCCCCCAGGAATGGCAGGTCTTTTTTTCTACTGTTGCGGGAGGGGATTTTGATTTGGCGGCGGTGGGTTGGAATGCGGATTATATTGACCCCAACAGTTTTTTGGAGATATTTTTGAGCCACGGGGGTAACAACTTTTCCTTTTGGCAGAATGACGAATACGACAAGCTTTTAGTGGCGGCCCGGATGGAGGTTGATCCGGTGGCCAGGATGGATTTGTATCACCAAGCGGAGGAGTTGCTGCTGGCGGAGATGCCCTTTATCCCCCTTTATTTCCCCCTTCTGTACTACCTAGAGGCGGAGGGGCTGGAGGATGTTTTCCTTTCCCCCTTGGGAATGGTGGATTTCAAGTGGGCGGCCCTGGGGAATTAGAGTGTCTATAGGGGGGGACGGGAATGCTTTCTTATTTGGCCCGCCGCGGGGCAGTGGCGGTGGTTGTCCTTTGGATAATTGCCACCCTTACCTTTTTTTTAATGCACAATCTGCCCGGAGGGCCCTTTATGGGGGAAAAAAGGCTGCCGGAAGCCATCGAAAGAAATATAGTGGAGCGTTATCGCCTGGGGGAGCCCATCCATCGGCAATACAAGGCTTTTTTGACTAATATTATCCGGGGGGATCTGGGGCCTTCCTTCCGGTATCAGGGAAGAAGTGTGAACCAGCTCTTGGGGAGGGCCTTCCCCGTCTCAGCTAGTGTGGGGCTCTTGGCCTTATCCCTGGCCCTGGGGGTGGGGGTTCCCCTGGGAATAAAGGGGGCCATCCGGGAGGGATCACCGGCGGATAGGCTGATTTTTTTGTTGACGGGTTTGGGGATGAGTGTACCCACCTTTGTCCTGGCACCGGTGCTTTTATATGTTTTTGCCCTCAAATTGAGATGGCTGCCCCCGGCCCTGTGGGGGGGACCGGCCCACTTGGTATTGCCGGTTGTTTCCCTGGCCCTCTTCCCCACCGCCCTGGTGGCGAAATTGGTGCAAAGGAGCATGGCCGATGTTTTGTGGGGCGATTATCTTCACCTGGCCCGGGCCAAGGGCCTGCCAGAATGGATGGTATTATACCGGCATGCCCTGCCCAATGCCCTGGTGCCGGTACTGGCCTATATAGGGCCCCTGACGGCGGGGATTTTGACCGGCAGTTTTGTTGTCGAGGGGATCTTTGCCCTGCCGGGATTGGGGGAATACTTTGTCAACAGTATTTATAATCGGGATTATGGGGTTATCATGGGGGTGGCCCTCTTTTATAGCACTTTACTGGTGGGCATAAACCTGGCCTTTGATCTGCTCCTGGCTTACCTTGATCCCCGCTTTGCGCTTTGGGGACGGGGGGGAGGGGGGTGAGGGTGGGTAGTTGTGGCGAAGATTTTAGGGCCAGGAGGCTAAAATGGCCCCGGCCCAAGTTGTTATTGGGGCTGTTGCTCCTGGGACTGGTGGTTCTTCTGGCTCTGCTCGGCCCTTTATTATCACCCTATTCTCCCCGGGAACAGGTTTTGGCCCGGAGCAATCTGCCTCCTAATAGTGGGCATTATTTGGGGACCGATGCCCTGGGGAGGGATCTCTTCACCCGCCTCCTTTGGGGAGCCCGGGTTTCTTTGGGTATAGCCTTGGTTGTGGTTATAATAAATATAGCCATTGGGCTACCCTATGGGGCTATATCAGGCTGGTATGGCGGGTGGGTGGATATATATATGATGGGTTTGGTGGATATCCTTTATGGGATTCCATCCTTGCTTTATATAATCTTTCTTTTGCTGGTATTGGGGCCCGGGCTGAAGGGGATTTTTATTACCCTGGGCCTGGCCTACTGGTTGGATCTGGCCCGGCAGGTGCGGAATCAAGTTCTGTCCCTAAAGGAGGCGGAATTTGTGCTGGCGGCCCGGGCCTTGGGGTTAAGCCCGGGGCACATTTTTTGGCGGGAGCTCCTTCCTAATATGGCAGGCCCTCTGATGGTTACCTTGACCTTCCACATTCCCCAGGCCATTTTTCTGGAGGCTTTTTTGAGTTACCTGGGCCTGGGGGTGACGGCCCCCACCGCTAGTTTGGGAGTGCTGCTGGCCGAAGGGGTGGCCAACATGCGTTCTGCTCCTTGGCAGCTTATTTTCCCGGCAGTTTTAATCTCCCTGATCATGTTGGGTTTTAATCTTTTGGGGGAGGGGCTAGGGGAAGATGAGTCAAAGTCACCGTCCCCCGGCTCATTTTATTTCGATCACCCGGTGTAATTCCAACATATCCAGAAGGTGGAGGATGTATTTGTGCTTTACATTGGTTAATTTTAGCCGGCCCCTTCGATCCCGCAGCTTTTTTTGGAATAGGACCAGGCTGCCCAGCCCGGCGCTGTCGATCATTGTCAGGTTTCTACAGTCCACCTCAATATAATTGCAGCCCAGTCCATAGAGTTTCTCCAGAGCGTTTTTAAATTCCCCGGCTGTGGTAAGGTCAATCCTTTCTGAGGGGATAATCCTTCCCAACTGCCCTTGCCGTTCGGTCTGCACGGTTATTTTTCCCCCCTTGAATTTCTTATTATGAAGGTGGCCCGGTTGCCCTTATCGTTATAAATAAGCTGTTCACTGCAGATTCGGACCATGGCAATGCCCCGGCCCCGTTCTGATATTCCCTCCAGATCCAGGGATTTATCGGTTTGTTCCCGCCAATTGAAACCTTCTCCCTGGTCCTGGACACTGGCTTGAAGGGAATGTTCACTTTGGGTGATCTCTATAGTAACAATTTTTTCCTTATCCAGCCGGTTGCCGTGTTCCATGGCATTGGAGGCCAGTTCGTGGAGACAGGCTAAAAAAAGATCGGCCTCCTTGCTTTCCCCCACAAAATGGGAGATGGTGCTGGGCAGGCTATTTAATTCTTCAAAATCGCTGGCCAGCTTTATTATTTTACTCCTCTGGGGCCCGGGGTCCCGCTGTAGGATGAGGAAGGTTATATCATCTTCACCCTGGAGTGAACCACCATTGAGGGCTTGAAAATCCTCCCGGATGATTTTTGCTATCTGCCGGGGGGGAAGGTGACTATTGGGGCAAAAGATGTCCGGAAGGCGGTCCCTATAATAACCCTTATTTATCCTTTGTTCTGTCAAACCATCGGTGTTGAAAAGGATGGTGGTCCCGGGGGATAGGTGGATACTGTCCTCCTTTAGGTTTAACAGCCGGTCGGGAAAGGCGGGGGAGAGGAATAGGCCCTTACTTTTTAGTTTTAACCTTTCGCCATTTCTCCGGCAGACCAGGGGGGCATCTTGAAAACCGGCGGCGGTATAGGTGAGATCCATGGTTTTTAGATCCAGGACCGAGAGGAAGATGCAGATAAAGTATTCCCGGGGCAGGTTTTTCCGCCGGAATTGGGCCGCCAGATGGCGGAGGATTTTTTCCGGGGAAATATCTTGGGGGCTGGCAAAGGAGAGGTAGCCCCGGATGGTGTGTTTGACGAACATGCTCAACATGGCGCCATCGACCCCATGGCCGGTGACATCGGAAAGATAAATGATGAGTTTTTCTCCCACCTGTTCCACATCATAAAAGTCTCCCCCCAGGCGGGCGGCGGGCTGATAGTGGGCGGCAAAGGACAGTCCTTTTATTATGGGTAGTTGGCGGGGTATGGTGCGTTTGTGGACCTCTATGGCCTTGCCCATTTCTTCATCTAATTTGCTATACAGCTCCTCCAGCTGGGCCGTGTGGGCAGATAGTTGTTTTTCCGCCTCCTTGCGGGCGCTAATATCCCTTATAAAGGTCTGGATAAGGCCCCTGCCTTCCCGGGAAACGACTTTTAAGCTGGCTTCGATGGGTATGTAGTGGCCATTTTTGTGCCTTAGGTTCCCTTCGAAGATGTGTTTATCAGTTTCTAGTAATTTTTCGATCCGCCGGGGTGCCTCTTTGTTTCCTTCGGGGCTGCGGATCTGGGCCAGGTTGGAGCCTAGGAGTTCTTCCCGCTTATAGCCCAGCATCTTGCAGGCCACTTCATTGAGATCGACTATATTTCCCTCGAAATCCCGGATGAAAAGGGCATCATTGATGTTTTCCACAATGGTGCGATAGCGGGCCTCACTCTGGGCCAGATCTTCCCGGGCCTGGTATTGTTCCGTCACATCGGAAAAAACCATGACTACACCGGTGATCTCGCCTTTACTATCCCTGATGGGGGCGCCACTGTCGCCTATTTGGCGCCTAGTCCCATCCCGGGCGATGAGGGCGGTATCATTGGCTAATCCCATCGTTTCGCCCGTTGCCAGGACATGTTCCACCGGATTGAAGGCCGGGGCCCCGGTTTTGGCATTGATAATATTAAAGACGGTCAAAATGGGTTGACCGATGGCCTCTTTTAGGGGCCAGCCGGTAAGGGCCACCGCCTTAGGGTTTAGGTGGGTTACCCGGCCCTGTGTGTCGGTGGTAATGACCCCATCACCGATGGAATTTAGGGTTACGGAGAGACTTTCCCGGCTCTCCTGCAGTGCTTCTTCTGTCTCCTTGAGTTCGGTGATATCCACATGACAGCCCACCATGCGCAGGGGGCGGCCCTCCGGAGACCATTTTATCACCCGGCCGGTACAGATGACCCAGATGGTGGAACCATTCTTATGCCGATAGCGCACTTCAATACTAAAGGGTACCTTTCCCCGGCTGGCAAAGTGTTCTTCCAGGAGTTTTTCCACTGGGGGCAGATCCTCTGGAAATATTATCCGCCGCCAGCTTTCGGGCTTATTGGGCAGCTCATGATCCTGGTAGCCAAACATTTTTTTAAAGGCGGGGCTGAGGTATTGGGTGTTATCGACCAGGTTCCAATCCCAGTAGCCAGCCAAGGTTGATTCCAGGACATCTTCCAGGATGTGTCTTTCGGCATCTAATTCTTCCAAGGCTTGTTGAAGTTCCTTTTCCAGCTTTTTGGATCTGGTAATATCCACCTTAAATTCGGCCACCAGCCATTCACCTGTTTCATTTTGGAAGGGTATAATGTGGGCCTGGACTACCCGGTTGTTTTCCCGGGGCAGGGTCTGTTCTGATAGGGTAACTTCCTTTGTCTTTAGGGCCCGGGGGACACCGCAGTCATCACAGGGGCCCCGGCGGCCCTTGAAATATTCATAGCACTTGCGGCCCTTGGGGGGGCCATAAATACTCCGCCACAGATTATCTACATAAAGTAGGTTATAATCGGCGTCGATAATGTCGATCCCGGTTTTGGTGGCCTTTAAAACATATTCCAGATGCTGGGGAAGATTTTTTAAGAGGGAAGGATATTTTTCCTTTTCCATGAATTGTACCTCCAAGTGAAGTTGGCATTAAAGTTACCTAATTCTACAAATAATGATAAAATCCTTTATAGATGTGTAACTAATTGGCGGCAAATTATAATATCGTCCTGCTTGTCCAGAGCAAAGCCGGGGGAGCCAAGCCAAGGATTTTGGGTACCAGATCGTAGAGATCCTCCGGGCCCGGCCCTCCCCCGCCGGGTTTCCCCCCTTTCATTCTGGATGGGCTGGACAGGCAAGATGACAATCAAGGCCCCTTGCGATATATCCAAAAGCTCGGCAACATACGGTCTCTAGCCGGAGCGGGGGGTTATAAATGGGTAAATATATATTTGATCTGGGGCTATTATAGCTAAAATGTGGGGACTTTACCCATAGACACCCGGGGCCGGAAGGGCTAATATAAAATAGTGTGCCTAAATAAATAGGAGAGAAGTGAGGGGAAGGGGATTGCAGATTAAAAAATCGAATGGGGATGTGGTTATAATCATGCCCCGGGGCAGAATAGACCTATCAAATTCCCATCTTCTGCGGGAAAAGTTGCAGCTGCTCTATGAGGAGGGTTTTAATACCATAACCTTGGATTTTAATTTGGTGACCAGTATCGATAGTTCGGGGCTGGGAAGGTTATTGTTATTTCAGAA
>JAAYTH010000176.1 GCA_012523785.1 Bacillota bacterium
CAGAGCCCCGCTATTATGTTTTGTGCGGCGGTTAGGAGAAGCAATAGGAAACACGGAGCGGTGGGGGCACCGCTCCCTACTGTTTAATAGGAAAATATCTTAAAAACCGTAGGGAACGACGCCCTCGTCGTTCCGCGCCCCGGTTTACCCCGTAATTATCGCCGCGGGGAAATGCTTCCTATGGCGGTCCGGCTGAATATAGATAAAGCAGCCAAAGTCCCAAAAGTGCGGCAGGTGCAGCTTGTGGTGTTGGATTGTATGGGTTATACTTTAGCTATACAGGACAAGGTGCGCCAGATTACCGGGGCGCCGGTTATTTTGGCCCGGGGAATTTTTGGCCGGGTTTTGAAGGAACTTATTGGTTGAAAAGGAGTGAGCTTATGACTATAAGTATGATTGGCATTGGGCAACATCTTTTGCAACAAAATATGGATTTAAAAAAGGGGGAACAGCTCCTAATAATCGTGGATGAGACCACATTGTCCATTGGGCAAGCCCTATTTGCAGCCGGATCTAAATTAGGGGCCCAGGCGGTTGTGATGCAAATGCCCCTTTTGGGAAAAAGCGGCCGGGAGCCTCTTCCCATAGTATCCCAGGCTATGCCGGTGGCTGATGTGGTGGTGGCAGCGACGGCCCATTCCCTTACCCATACCCAGGCCCGAAAACGGGCCTGCGCCGCTGGTGCCCGGGTTGCCACTATGCCGGGAATAACAGAGGAAATGTTTGCCGGGGGGGCTTTGGCCGCCGATTATGAAAAAATAGCAGCCCGCACCCACATACTATCTGATCTTTTAACACAGGCCAAAGAGGCGGTACTGATAAATGGCGGTGCCCGTCTTACCATGTCCTTAGACAAGCGCAAAGGGATTCCCAGTACTGGTATTTATCATAAAAAGGGCCAGGCGGGCAACCTGCCCTCGGGAGAGGCTTATATCGCCCCGGTGGAGGGCAGTGCCGAAGGCGAAATAATAATTGACGGTTCCTTTGCCGGGATTGGTACTTTGCAGGCTCCATTAAAACTGGTGTTTGCCCAAGGGGTTATGGTGGATGCTGTGGGACCGGACGGCGATGAGCTGCTGTCTTTGCTGGGTGATGAACCCCTAGCTCGAAATTTAGCCGAATTGGGGATTGGCACCAATGACAAGGCCCGTGTTACAGGAGTGGTGTTGGAGGATGAAAAGGTTTACGGCACAGCCCATATTGCCCTGGGCAGTAATGATACCTTCGGTGGGCAAGTAGCCGCCGGCATCCATCTGGACGGGGTAATGATGGCCCCGGAACTATATTTAGATGACCGGCTGGTTTTGCAGGACGGGGAATTGCAGATTTGAACAGTGGTGCGGGGATACGGAACGGTGGGACAATTGAACAGGGAAACCACGGAGCGGTGATACGGAGTGTGGATACGGCGCAGGGATACGAAGCAGAGGGATGCGCTGGGATACGGAGCAGGGAAACACGGAGCGGTGGGGGCACCGCTCCCTACTGTTTATTTGTACATCATCGCTAAAACCGTAGGGAACGACGCCCTCGTCGTTCCGTGCTCCGGTTTACCCTGCAATTAC
>JAAYTH010000177.1 GCA_012523785.1 Bacillota bacterium
CCCTCAGGAGTTGATCCCGGCCCACCTGGGCCTGGTCCACTTGGAATTTGGCCATTTCAATTTCCATTTCCAGCTGGCTTATGGCCGCCCTAGTTTCCCGGAGTGATTGCTGCAACCTTTCATAATGAGAATAATCGGGACCACCTTCCCCGCCGCCGCCATTGGTTCCCGTATCTGTACCCCCCAGATCGGAAGAAGAACCACTATTTCCATCCCCATCACCATGGGGATCCTCCCTCCCTGTATTCGGGGATAACAAACCCTCAAATTCCGCAATTTCCCTTAAAAGGTTCCGCTCAACCTTCTTCAAATCCTTGAGTCTATCCTCCAACAATTCCTTACCCTTCCTAGCCTGATCCACCCCCAGGTCCGCCTGTTCAATCCCACTGCCGAACATGACCTGGTAGAGCTGGTTTTCCGCCTGCTCCCGGGCAAGCTGGGCCTGCCTATACTGGGCCTCGGCCCCCTTCAGCTGCTGATCCAAAGGGGAAAACCCTTCCAGGCTGGAATACAAATTAAGCAGGGCTGCCTCCACTCCCACCTCCGCCTGGGCCACCATAGCCTCCAATTGGGTCAATTCCTCCGGAGAGGCCCCGGCCAATGCCCTATCCAATTGAGCCTGGGCCGCCTCCAAGCCGGCCTCCGCCTGGCGCACCTGCAGCAGCATATCCGTGTCCTGCAGCCGCACCAAGACCTGCCCCTTTTCCACCCAATCCCCCACTTCCACTTCCACACTGCCGATCTCCCCCCCCAATTGGGGGACAATATAAACCTCCTCCTGGGGCTTGGCCACCCCACTGACCACTTCCCGGCACAACACTATCCCCCGGGATACCGTATGTACCGCAACGGGCACCGGCGGTTCTTCCTCAACCACTTCCCCCTTATTGCAAGCCGTTGTTCCCACAATTACCAAGATCAAAATTAAAAGAGCTAATAACCTTTGCCTGCCCATTTGCATCCCCCATTTTTTCTATTCCGACCCGCCGGTCAGTCCTGGTATTGATTATACTAGAGGGGTTTTAGATGTGTCAAGATGTAATTGCTCCCTTTTCAAGACCGGGGCAAGACGAGGAAACCTTTTCCCCGTCCCGATAAGCAAAGTGGGGAAACTTCCCCGGTCCCGGAAGTATAAAATTCCGACAAATACACACAACTAACACAACTATATGAAGAGCAAATCCGGAAAGGATGTGTCTAAATGGCTAATAGTAATGGACCCAGCAACGAAAACAGCAAAACAAAGCAACTGCAGCAGTACCGGGTAAAAAATGCCGGCCAGCAGTTGACCAATGATGCCGGTTTAAAAGTGGCAAATAATGAATGGTCCCTGCGGGCCGGAGAGCGCGGGCCGGTATTATTTCAGGATTCCCACTTCTACAAAAAGCAATCGCATTTTCACCGGGAGCGGATACCAGAAAAGGTAGTCCACGCCCGGGGTTTTGGAGTACATGGTGAATTTGAATGTACTTATTCCATGAAGGCACATACCAGGGCTGGGTTTCTCCAGGAACCCGGCCTCAAAACACCCGTTTTTGTACGTTTTTCCACATTTATCGGCAGCAAAGGCTCTAAAGATACAGCCATTGATGTGCGGGGCTTTGCCACCAAGTTTTATACCCGGGAAGGTAATTACGATAACCTGGGCCTGTCATTCCCAGTCTTTGTTTTACAAGATCCCATGAAGTTTGCCGATGTGGTTCATGCCATCAAACCCAACCCGGTGACAGATGTTCCTCAAGCAGCCGCCGCCCATGATAATTTTTGGGATTATGTGGCCAACAATCAAGAATCAGCCCACTTTATTATGTGGCTTATGTCGGGCCGGGGCCGCCCCAGAAGTTGGAGGATGATGGAAGGCTACCCCATCAATGCCTTCCGCTTTGTCAATGAACAAGGTGCATCTTCCTTTGTGCGTTTTGTTTGGAAACCCGCCTTGGGCGTTCATTCCTTACAGCTGGAAGAGGCCAATATTATCGGTGGGGTGGATCCCGACTTTCACCGCCATGATATTATCGAAGCCATCGAAAAGAAGGTATATCCCCAATACAGTCTTGGCGTACAGCTAATTCCGGAGGAGGATGAATTTAAGTACGATTTCGATGTATTAGATGTCACCAAACTATGGCCGGAGGAAATAGTCCCCGTACTAATTATCGGTAAGATGACATTAAACCGATTAGCCGATAACTATTTTGCCGAAAGTGAACAGTCCTCCTTTGACCCGGCAAACCTGGTCCCCGGAATAGCCTTTTCCAATGACCCGGTTTTACAGGGCCGGGCCTTTGCTTATCGGGATACGGATTATCATCGGCTGGGCACCAGCAATATCCAGTCAATACCCATCAACCAACCCCTGGCCAACACTTATTACAATCAGCGGGATGGGTATGTGCGACACCGTATTGATATCGATGAGGTAAACTACCACCGAAATTCTTTGGCCAACAATACTCCGGCGGAGGTACCCCCGGGGGAAGGAGGGTATGTTCATTATCCGGAAAAGGTGGAAGGTCATATCACCAGGGAAAGGCCCAGTGAATCCTTCGGTGATTATTTCTCCCAGGCAAGGCTTTTTTACAACAGCATGTCGGCGGCGGAAAAAAAGAACCTTTTAATAACATTCAACTATCATGTGGGAAAGGTAATAAGCAAATCCGTGCGCCAGCAAATAGTCGATATGTTTGCCAATGTGGACCAGGAATTTGCCACAAAAATTGCCGAACATGTGGGGGTTAATCCCCCCCGGGGAAGCCATGTAAATGTGACGGCTAAATCCCCGGTTATTAGTGAAGCCAATACAATATACAGCCCGGCAACGCAAAAGGTGGGTATTTTAGTCGGGGATGGTTTCGATGGGCCGGAAGTCAAAAAAGTAATTGATGCTTTAAATCAAAACCTGGTGTTCTTTGATGTTATCAGCGAAAGGCTCGGCCCCATTGTGGGGACTGATAATACAGAGCTGGAGGCCAATAAACTGTTTATTACAACCTCACCGGTTCTCTATGATTCACTGTACATTGTCGGTGGAAATGCTAGGGACCAAAGCAAGTTTTCCTTAGAAATAATGAGTTTCCTAAACTTAGCCTATAAACATTACAAACCAATTGGCATCAGCAAAGGCGCCGAATCATATATGGAGAAAACAGGTAACCTAGCCGGGGTTATCTTTGCCCAAGATTCACCAAACTTCGCTGATGAATTCCTTGCTGCAATAGCAAAACAACGTTTCTGGGAGAGGACATAAGAAATAAGCACGGCGCCAAAACAGTAGGGGCGACCAGTGGTCGCCCCTTGCCCCGGAATGTGACGGGCGGTCAATGACCGCCCCTACGACTGTTGGAGATTGAAGGGGCCGGGGAGCGGAGCGGTGAGGGCACCGCTCCCTACGGTTTAATTGGTAATTTCGCGGTAACTTGTAGGGAACGACGCCCCCGTCGTTCCGTGTCTCCCCACGGTTTAATTGGTAGTTTCGCGGTAACTTGTAGGGAACGACGCCCCCGTCGTTCCGGTGCCCCCCACGGTTTAATTGGTAATTTCGCGGTAACTTGTAGGGAACGACGCCCCCGTCGTTCCGTGCCCCCCCACGGTTTAATTGACAATTTCGCGGTAACTTGTAGGGAACGACGCCCCCGTCGTTCCGGTGTCCAGGTAACATAGGAAGCCCTTTGTGTCCTTGAACCCCCGTCCCAATGCCTCCTGTCAGCTAAAATCCGCCGGCTGCCTACCCGGATATGGTTTCCTTTCATCGGTGAGCCCCACCAGATAATCAATGCTTGTCCTAAATAAACTCGCAATTTTGACCAGCGAAGACACTGGAATGTTAAGATTCCCTAACTCATAATCAGAGTAGGTTGTCTGATGGATACCCAAATACTGGGCCATTTCTGTTTGGGTCATGTCTCTATCTTCCCGCAAATCGCGAATCCTTTTGTACATAGTACTCACCTCAAAGGATATTATCTCTTAAGGGATATTCCCTTATTGACTTTTAAGGGATATTCCCTTAGAATTAATTAAGGTAGAGCCTTATTTCCAGCATTAGGCATCATGAAAAACCCTCTCAACGGGCGGATAGCAATTAAACCGATCCCCACGGGTATATTACCCCACCTTGAAGGGCTAACTTGTCGAAAGTATAGAGTAACGGAAAAATTTAATAGCCAGTCAGTTAATATTTTAGGATGGTTACTGTTTTTTTAATATCAAAAGGAGACACCCGGAGGGCATCTCCTTTCTTTCCCAGCAACTTATGGGGAGGTTAGTGATTATGTATAAGGCCATCGAGGTTAAAACCATGGGGGAAAAAGAATTATACAGTCATCTCAAAGGGACAATAGCCGCCTTATGTAATTGTCTAGGCCTTGATGATTGGAAGCTCATATTGTTCAATATAGATAGGCTGTATGGGTATAAACTATGTTCAGCAAAGGAACCAGATTGTCCCGGCGCTGATTATAAGAAAATTTTTTTCGACAGAAAAAGGCAAAATTCTTATTTGAATGTCATGCTTGATGAAGAAAAGGCCATTATCTATGATAAACTTGTTAATGATAATAGCTCCGGGTATGTGCCCATATCCAAGGAATCCTTATTGGAAGTTTATTACCCCTTGTTTTCAGTTAACAGGTTTGAAAAGGAGATAATAGGTTGTCTATACTTTGCCAAGCACGACCATTACCAAGGGGATATTTCTGAATTGATAACAAAGAAAGCCGCGGCTGATAAAATCATGGACATCCATAGAATGGTAAATGTTGTCTATATGAAATATATAAAAGAGAGAACACTTTTTAACCTCATCCATGTTTTTTCTGAAGTCATTAAAGCAAAGGAACCCCTTCTGGAGAAACACCCCTATAATGTGGCCCTATTGAGCAATATGATTGGGATTGAGGCGGGTTTATCGCCCCCACAGCTTTATAGGCTTTACTTAGCAGGTTTACTCCATGACGTGGGGAAAATCTTTGTACCCGGGGATATCCTAACCAAAAAAACCCCCTTGACGGAAGGGGAAATGGATATAATAAAAAAACACCCACTACATAGTTACAACATAGTAAAAGCCTTTACCCATGAATATAAAATTTTGGCGGGGATAGAAGATATAATTCTCCACCATCACGAAAGATACGATGGGACCGGATACCCGGACGGCTTGGCAGGTGAAGAAATACCCCTAAAGAGTAGGATATTAGCAATTGCCGATGCAGTCGATGCCATGGTTTCTAAAAGGAGCTATAAAATACCAAAGTCCCCCAATGATATTATTGATGACCTTCTTTATAATAAGGGTAAACAATTTGATCCCGAACTGGTAACACTTATATGTAAATTGATGAGGGAGCAAAAGATTAAAAGTGATATACCGGACAAGCCCATTGTAATAGGGGCCCTGGAGCTATTGGCAAGGGAAGGAGCATGTCAGCTACAGGGTAATTTAATTAAAACCAATTTGGGTTATACCTTTATGATTAATTATAATGAATGTCAATGTGAAAAATGCAAATGCCAGCTGCCGGATATAATAAAGGCTACTTTCCATACAGAGTATCAAGGGGAAGTACACGAGTATGAGGCCAGGGTAACACACAAGGATAAAGAGGTAGTACACATAAGCAGACTAATTCCAAAATCATTACCCACATATTTTAGTTTGCCTTGGATGCTCGGTGGTATTGTGAATTTTAAGGATCTTAGCACATCTGAAGTCATCATAAATAATATAGGTGGTAACTCCCTGGAGTTTTGCGTTCCTATGGAACAATTTGAAGATATAAATGTTCTGGACAATATAAATTCCATAACAATCAATTTTGAAGATGAAGATACTACTGTCACTGGTAAAGTAAGTAAGGTGGTAAGGATTAGCCAGAGGTTGTACTGCCACTTCGACTACCTGAATATACTGGAGGCCACCAGGGACGGGATATTTAGGCAGATATTTAAAAAACAGGCTGAAACGAATAGGGTGCTGGGCTGGGGGCTTTAGGATGGTCAAGGGGCCGGGGAGCGGAGCGGTGAGGGCACCGCTCCCTACGGTTTAATTGGCAATTTCGCGGTAACTTGTAGGGAACGACGCCCCCGTCGTTCCGTGTCCCCCCCACGGTTTAATTGGTAATTTCGCGGTAACTTGTAGGGAACGACGCCCCCGTCGTTCCGTGTCCCCGGTAATAACCCCACAGCACGGCACCAAAACAGTAGGGGCGACCAGTGGTCGCCCCTTGCCCCGGAATGTGACGGGCGGTCAATGACCGCCCCTACGACTGTTGGAGGTTGGAAATTGGAGGGGCCAGGGCCTTTGTCCCTGGACCTGGATTAGAAAAATCCCCGGATATATCCGGGGATTTACTATCTTCTCCTACCTAAATTCCCTTACCCCCCCACCGCCGCTTTGCCAGCAATTCGGCCCAGGGTGAGGCAATACTGGAGGGAAGTACCTGTCGCTGGGCAAGAACCGGGAAAAAACTGCCCATTGGCCACCTCCCCGGCGGCATAAAGGCCGGGAATAAGTTCCCCTTCTGTATCAATAACCTGGCCCTGGTGATTTATGCGGGGGCCACCGATGGTACCCCGGGTGGCAGGTAAAATCCGCAGGGCATAAAACGGTGCAGCATCTATAGGTAGTAAAGAACTAATATCTCTAGTGGGAAGCGAGGAGCTAATATCCCTAGCAAACTGGGCATCTTGCCCTTGGGCCACATACCTGTTATAGTTAGCCACCGTTTCTTCCAAGCCGTCCTTATCAATACCCGCTGCCGCCGCCAAATCACCCAGGGTATTGCCCCTATAGGCCAATCCCTTTTCCAAGGCTTCCTCCAAGGCCGGATCATAACTAGCGGCGGAGAAGATGGTATAAAAGGCACTGTCCCCATCCTCCTGCATGGCCCGGTAAAAACAGGAACAATCGACATCTTCGCAGACAAAGCGTTCCCCCCGGCTATTTACACAAAGGGAAGGAGTAAGACCCAGGGCCCCCAGGGGATGGGTATAGGGCATATCTTTTTCCACTCCGCGGCAGCCCAAGGCTCCATCTACAGCCACAATATCGGCCCCAACTTCCCGGGCCATTATCAGGCCATCACCCACATTACCGACCCGCCCAAAGTTGATGGGGATTTCCAGGGCGGAAGGCGAGTACTGGGCCAACAACTCCTCATTCCGGTCAAAACCACCGGTGGCCAAGACAACGGCCTGGGCCGAATAAGTGATTGTTTTTCCCTCCTTATCCACCGCTTCTAGCCCCACAACAGTCCCCCCAGCATCGGTCAGCAATCTTTGGGCCCGGGTTTCCAACAATATTTCCACACCCGCGTCTTTAGCAGCCCCTTCCAAAATTTTAACCAATTCGGCCCCCCTACCCCCCACCAGCTGATGGGAACGACGGAAGGGGTCAGCATCTAGGGGGGCTGCCAGGGTAAATTTAGCACCTAGGCCTTCCAACCAGCCTATAGTTTCGCCGGAATGCTGGGCAACCAAATGTACAAGATCCGTATCCACCATTTCCTGGGCTTCCTCTAACCAAAAGTCAGCCAGGGCCCCGGCAGAATCTACGACACCTTCCCTTTGCTGAACTGGGCTTTCGGCAGCATAGATGGTACCGCCGGAGCAGAGCATACTCCCTCCCGCCATGGGCAGTTTTTCCAATAATAACACCGTACTGCCAGCCTTTGCGGCCTCGATGGAGGCCGCCAGCCCTGCCGCACCGGCACCGACAACTATAATCCCTTCCTCAGCCCGGGTTATCACTTCTTCTCCGGGTACGACGGCCCCTTCGCACCCGGCTAATTGTAAAAGTAGGAGAACAAGCATTACTGCTATCCATTTAACATTTAGCCTTTGCAAAATTAGCCCCCCTTAAAATCCTTACAGTAAACAATAATGTTTTATGTTAGTACATATACCCTCCTGGAAAAAATATGTATCCTCTATAGTATTTGACCTTCCCGGGCTAATTCCTGCCAAATCACCCCATCTCCAGCTATTGTTTTTATGCAGGTTAGGAGAATAACCCCTTATATTTCATTTGCCCCGGGCCTGGTATTGGGCTAAAAGGCTGCCGGATAACCCAAATATAGTGCCGGTAGCTATCAACACCGGCCCCACGGCTAGGGCCACCCCCATCCCCGGTTGGAGGGGGAGGAAAGGTAAAGCACTGTGGAGTTTAGAAATAAGTATGGGAAAAGTGACCACGGCGGCTAGAAATGATACAAGCCCACCGCTAAAACCCAACAGGGTTCCCTGCAAGAGAAAGGGCAGGGCTGCAAACCAGGGCCCCGCACCCAACAGGCGGTAAATCTCCATTTCCTCTTCCCGGGCCATTAAACCCAAATGAATGATATGGGAAATGGTGATCATCATCACCACCCCCACAAAGAGCAGGGCAAAAACAGCCCCCAGCCGCATCACTAGAGTAAGGCGGGTCAAACGTTCCAGGGTCTGGCGATTGTCCCGCACACTATCTACACCCGGCAGCTTTTCCGCCTGGACGGCCACCTCCACCCCTTCTTCTGGCAATACGCCCACTTCAAAATAGCCCAGGAAGGGGTTAAAGCCCGCCGTGGCAGCCAGCTCAGAACTATGTTCTCCCAAAATATCCTCCATTTCCTCCAAAGCCTGTTCCTTAGAAACGAAACGTATGGTGGTCACCCCACTTAGCTGCTGCAGCTCCTCCTCAAGTGAATCCCTTTGGCTCCGGGCCACATCCTCCTGCAAAAAAACCGTAACCGCCGCTTCTTGGCCCAATTGACCCACCAGCCATTGCAGCTGTTCCCCACCGGCAAAGATAAAAGCAGTAAAAAACAGCAGGAGGGCTATGCTTATGAGGGAAAATAAAATAGCCACCGGCCGATGAACAATGTCGTTCCAGGCCTCTTTAAAAAAATATCCCAAATTGGTGAACATTATTCTATCCCCCCCTGGCCGCAGGCAGCCTGTTCCCGGCCCGTAACCGGTGCTTCTTTTAAGGAACCCTGTTCCAGCACCAATACCCGGCCGGGCAGCCTTTCAATCAGGCGGGAATCATGGGTGGCCACCACCAGGGTGGCGCCCCCCTTCACCGCCAAGGCTAGCATCTGGGCCACATAACCCACGCTGGCCCCATCTAGGTTGCCGGTGGGTTCATCGGCTAATAAGAGCCGGGGTTCACGAACTACCGCCCGGGCCAGGGCCACCCGCTGCCGTTCTCCCCAAGAGAGGGTCTCGACTAGATTATCCCCCTTGTCCGCCAGGCCCACGGCGGCCAGGGCAGCCTTTGATCGTCTTCTATTATCGGACCAGCCTATCCCTAAAATCCGCAGAGAAAGGGCAACATTTTCCCGGGCTGTCCGCCCTAAAATTAGCTTAAAATCTTGAAACACTGCCCCCGTCAGCCGACGAAGGCGGCGAATATCCCCAGCCCGGGGTTTTATTAGGGATGTACCCGCGACGATGAGTTCACCCGCCGTGGGTTTCTCCATACCCAACAGGAGTTTTAAGAAGGTGGTTTTCCCAGCCCCACTCTCACCTAATATAAAAACTACTTCACCTTGTTTAACCGTCAGATTAATGTTCCGCAAAGCCTGGGTTCCATTATCGTAAACCTTGGCAACCCCCTGGGCTATAATCAAACCTACCCCTCCTCCAGCTTGTCCAATATTAAAAATTTGGCATTGTGCTGCACAACTTAAAATGGGCTTATTCTAGAGGCTTACAACCAAGACCAGGGCCTCCTCCGTCACCCTTATCCTTCGCAGGCGGATACTGGGAAGAGGAGAAGGGACAGTAAAGACAAAATGGGTTTCATCATGGTATTCCAGTAGGGCACTGGGGCTGATGGGCATTCCCAAAAGGTAAATTTCATCTATATCAAAACTTCCCCCCTTGCCATCTTCCACAATAGATAACTCCCCACCCAAGGATAGCCCCCTCTCCGGGACGGTAAAAAACAGCCGCCCATCCTTTCCACTAAAATAGGCACCTCGCAGGCTAGGATAGGGGGAAAGGGCCACATTTAAATCCTTAAAAGATAGGCTCCCCTCCATACCCCACCGGGTAAACTGCCACTGGACCGGAAGTGCCTCCCGGCCGCCTTTGCCCATAAGGGTGGCCAGTTCCGACGCCGCGGCTTTCAAATAAGGGATAATGTCCTTTAACCAAACCCTCTCCAATTCCAGAAGGCGTTCTTCAAATTCTTGCCGCCTGTCACCCAGTCCGTCGAGGGCGGCCTCCTTTTCCTCCCGGGTTGCCTGCAACTGTTGAAGTTTATTGGCCGCTGCCGCCAATACACCCTTTAGTTCAGCCTGCATATCCTCTAGGGTTCCCTTTTCCAGGGCCGCCATTTCCCGGGTGTGAAACAAGTGCCCTAGGGCCCGCTCTACCCCCCGGAGGGCGATAAAAATCACATCAAGACGCTGCCAAAATTCATTAAAGGTGGCCGAACCGACGATCAGATCCAGGTAGGAAACCGGGCCCAGGCGCTGCAGCCAACGCAGGGCCTCGGTAGCACTTAGCCTGGCTTCTTCGTACTGTTCCGCCGCCTCCTCATATTCCACCTCTGCCCAGGCCAAGGCCTCCTCTACAGCCTTTTGCCTTTCCCCCAGGGCCTCCAATTCCCCCTCCTGTTGTCTAATCCGTTCCGTAACAGCAAAGAGTGCCGCTATGATTTCCTTTTCAGCGGCTCCCAGGGAATCCAGTTGGCCATGAATTTCCTTTAGGGGAAGGTGGGATTCACCTTGCCCCGCCGCCCGTTCTAGGGGCTGCCCGGCAAGAAGGCAGCTGACAAGAACCAGGATCACTAACCAAGCCTTGTGTTTCCTAAACACCGTATTACCTACCTTCATAAAATAGCATATATCCCAAGATGAACCAGGATTTAACATCTTCCCATGCCAAAAGAACCGGATTATCTGCGGATGATGACAAAACTATCCAGATCTATAAATAAATCTCCCGCCCCGCAGGTATTTGTCCCAACAGCGAACATCACTGTGAAAGATTAATTCTACAGGGCCACTCTTTTTTCCTGCCCAGCCGCAAAATAGTATCTGCCCCAAAACTAGAGAAGGATCAATTCAGCCCGGGTAAAAAAAACAGGACCGGGGAAAGATCCCCCCTTGTCCTGTTATTGTGACAGAATAGTGGTATAATATTGTTATGTCAATTACCCCGCTATTGGCAAGATTATACCCTTTATTGTCGGGGAACACCAAAAAAATTTAGGATGTGATGCCAGTGGAAATTAGAGAGCAGGTCATCGTCCCCCTGGGCTATGGCAAATATGTCCGCTCAGATAAAATAATTGCCCTGGAGCCCATCGAGGAAGACCGGGGACCAAAGCGCCGGACCAAGGTCTATGTGGAGCAGATCCCTTCCCCCATCATAGCCTCCCGGACCGAGCATACGATTCTGGCCAATATAACTGAAACCCCCAGCGAGGTTTTGGAAGCCACTGCGGCCCTGGAACTTCTCCAGGATCTATTGGATGAAATTAGCCGGATAGGCCCCATGCTGAGAAAGAGTATAAGAAAAGAGGCGGCCTTGGACCTTAATTATTTTGAGCAAAAGATAAGGGAGATATTAAAAAAGGCCTAGGGGGGACGGAACGGTGGGGGCAGCGTTTTCTAGCGCCATTGGAAATTGGAGGGGCCGGGGACGGAACGGTGGGGGCACCGTTCCCTACGGTTTATTGAGAATATATCGCGGTAACTTGCACGGAACGGTGGGGGCACCGTTCCCTACGGTTTATTGAAAATATATC
>JAAYTH010000178.1 GCA_012523785.1 Bacillota bacterium
ATTTTACTAAATAAAATACCCCATATGCCTCCCAAGGGCCAGCTAATTGTTACGAACATAACTATCATTGCAGCAATGACTTTTTTCACCTCAAAACCTCCCCTTCAAATTCTAATTTATCATTTTATAATAAAATACAAAAGTCATGTGTGGGTTCAAATCCCCATACATGACTTTAACTTGGTGTCGGAGGGGGGAATTGAACCCCCATGAGCTAGGCTCATACGGCCCTCAACCGTACGCGTCTGCCAGTTCCGCCACTCCGACACAATTATTTATATGGTGCCGAAGGGGGGAGTCGAACCCCCACGGGCGTACACCCACTGCGTCCTGAACGCAGCGCGTCTACCAGTTCCACCACTTCGGCACTTCTAGGGGTCTGTAAATACATTATACCCATGACCTTTGCCCCTGTCAAGCCATTTAGAGCCACCGCTGCAGCCTAGGTTGGTGGGTTTTTCCGGGTATTCTTCCCCTTTTAGCCAAGGGTTTTCCATCAACTTCTTTGAGATCCATGGTCATATCTATGGGTGGAGTACTGGTTATATAACTGCCAACTCCAAAGGCATCGGCCCCGGCTTTTCCCAACTGCACAATTCGTTCCGGGGTTATGCCGCCGGAAACCAGGATTCTGACTTGCTGGAAACCGGCCTGGTCCAAGCGGTTGCGGATTTCATACACCAAGCCCGGGGTGACGCCTCCCCGTTCCCCGGGGGTATCGAGCCTTACCCCATCCAGGGCACTGCCCAAGGCCCGGGCCACCCGCAGTGTTTCTTCCGCCTCATCCTTAAAGGTGTCGACCAGGATAACCCGGGGAGCATCGGCTGGCATCACATCGTGATAAGTCTGGGCCACTTCCACGGTATCCCCCACTATCATAAAGGCCGCATGGGGCACGGTACCGGAGGGCTCCCTACCCCCGATCTTAGCACCCAAAATACAACTGGCACCGTTGGCACCACCTATTAAGGCGGCCCGTTCCATCACCGGTGCCACCGCAGGGTGGACATGCCTAGCGCCAAATGAAAATAGATCCTTATCCCCGGCGGCTTTTTTGCACTCCCGGGCAGCCGTCGCCCAACCGGAAGGGCTGGCCAGCATGCCTAGGAGCACCGTTTCGTATAGGCCAAATTTGCCGTAGGGCCCTTCTATACGCATGATCACTTCCCGGCTAACAAATTCTTCCCCTTCAGCCAAGGCCCAGACCTGCAGGTCCCCCTGGCTACTTAATAGATTGACAACCTCCCGGGTCCCAGCCATGACCCCGTCCCGCCGCGGAAAGATTTCCGCCGTTACCGGGGTTGCTAAATTCCCCAAATGGGAGAGAATTTCATAGGTGCGCACAAAATAAATATCCGTGGTGGCCCCACTGGCAATCTCTTCGTGGGTGGCGGAATGAAATTTCCGGGTGGGGGTAATTTTAAGATCCTTTACCGCCCCCAGGGTGGTCAGCTTCTGGCTAGTCATTACATCCACTCCTTTAGCACTGGATGGAAAACTATATGCTTAGTTTCTCTTTATTGCCGCCAATTTCCTTTAATTAGTGTTTTTTTGATAGATTTCTCGATAACGGTGGTAGTTATTTAGCACCTTAGCCACATAGGATCGGGTTTCGGGAAAGGGAAAATCCGCTATTTTCGGGGCCCGGCCTATAGATTCCTGTGTTGCCAACCAGCGTTTCACATTGCCCCCGCCACTATTATAGGCCGCCAGAACCATTTTTAGTTCGGCAAATTCCTGCTGCAGACTGGCCAGGTACCACACACCTATGAGAATATTTATTTCCGGCTCATAGAGCCGGTCGGGGGTGAAATCCGCCAGGCTCATCTCCTCAGCAACCCATTGGCCCGTCTCGGGCATGATCTGCATGAGCCCCCTGGCCCCCATGGGTGACAGGGCCTTGGGGAAAAATTTACTCTCCACCCGGATCACCGCTGTAACCAAGTAGGGATCTACACCAAATTTATCGGCACAGGGAAATATAATCTCCTCATGGTGAATGGGATAGAGCAGGCGCTGTAACCATCTGGGCTGGAAAATAATAATCGCCACAAGTATAACCAATAGGATAGCTAAGAGAATACAACAAAATCTCTTTTTATAAATCATAATTCGCCTCCGGCCTAGGTTGGTTATACTTATCCTTATTAAGTTTATACCGAAAATACTAATACATTTTGTCAGGGTTGTAAAGTACGAAGAAAAGATAGCACCTGCCGCCTGGTATTACCTATATCCCCAGAATTATCAATCACCCGGTGGGCAGATTTTATTTTTTCCTGCAAGGGCATTTGCGACCCCAGCCTGCCTTCAGCATCTTCCAAGGACAAGTTGTCCCTAGCCCGAAGTCGCTGCACCTGGAGGTCCCGACTACAGGCCACCACCCAAATTTCATCAACCATGGCATCCATTCCTGTTTCCAATAAAAGGGGGATGTCAAGAACCACAATAGGAGTCCCCTTAGCCCTTAAAACAGCCAATTCGTCTTGAATAGCCTGAAGGATCTTGGGATGAGTGATTTGGTCCAATTGCTTCCGCCGGGAGGGTTGGGCAAAGATCAGCCGGCCCAGTAATTTGCGATCAATGCTGCCATCTTTCCGCAAAACTTCTGAACCAAAGGCCTGTACTATTTCCCGGTATGCCATCTCCCCCGGCTGCACAATTTCACGGGCAATTAAATCAGCATCAATGACGGGAAGGCCAGCATCCATAAGCATTCGGGATACGGTACTTTTACCTGTTGCAATTCCGCCGGTCAGCCCGATGACTTTCATGGGTGCCTCCTCGTTTCCATTTCAGTTTTTTGCCCCAGGGGGTTAGAAAAGATTGGCAAGGCCAATAAGAATGAGTATCCCCCCGGAAAAATACACCAGCCGTTGATTATATTGTACACATTTTTTACCCATTTGTAACCCCAAGGAAACCATAATGATTTTAAACAATCCCACCAAAAGAGGAGTCCACAGGGGGGGATAACCAGCCAAGGCGGCGCCAAATCCGGCTCCCAGGGCATCCAGGGCCAGGGCCAAACCCAAGAGCAGGGCCTCAGGAAAACTAATGGCCCCCGATTGATCTAGATCCGCCCGCACCGGTTCCCGTATAATCTGCACCATAAAACCAAAGGCCCGGAAGGATAGGTTTACCGCCGGGGGGGCATCTTTTTTTTCGTAGGGGGGGCAGCAGGTACTAACTAAAACCCAAACCCCAACCAGGATAAGGATTATGGCCCCCAACCAGCGGGTCAACTGTACAGATAGGATATGGCCGAGAAAATGCCCCGCCTGCATGGCCAGTAGTACTGCAGCACTGGAGGCCAAGGCAATGGTTAACAATGATAGGGGGGGGAGGCGCATGCCCCGCAGCCCATAGGTAACCCCCATGGCAAAACCATCCAGACTGACGGCAAAGGCCAATAAAAAAATTCCCAAGAATTCCATGGCACAACTCCTCTCCTTACGGATCTGAAAACATAGTCCCCTACACTATATGATCCGAAGAAAGAATTGTGCCCATATTCCCTTGGATAGGAAATAAAACTGGCGGAAAATTTTACTCTATAATGGCTGACAACGGGGGCAATAGACAGAACTCCTCCCAACAACCCGGGTTCGCTCCAGGGATGTCCCACACCTCAGGCAGGGTTTTTGGTAGCGGCCATAGACGGCCAGATGTTCTTGGAAATGGCCACTTTTTCCCTCACCATCCACATAATCCCTAAAAGAAGTACCCCGATGCCGGATCCCGGCGGTCAAAACCTCACCGATGGCCCGGTGGAGGCTAAGTATTTCATCGCCAGCCAGGGAACTGGCCCTGCGGGTGGGATGAATTCCGGCTTTAAAGAGGCTTTCATCCCCATAGATGTTACCTAACCCGGCCAAAACCTTCTGATTTAAAAGGATAGCCTTGATGGCAGCCCGACGCCCTGACAGGGCTTTAGTCAAATAGGCGGGGGTAAATTTTGGCCCCAGGGGCTCAGGTCCCAGGGTAGAAAGGCCCCGAATCAAATTTAACTCATTTACAGCTACCAAATACACCTTGCCAAAGGTACGCATATCCCGGAAACAAAGTTGATGCTCATTATGCAAATCAAAGATAAGGTGGGTATGCTTGCAGATTGGAGCATTTCCGGGGAAATAAAGGAGCTGTCCCGTCATCCCCAGATGGAAAACCAAGTGGTGGCTGTCACTTAAATGCACTAGCAAGTATTTCCCCCGCCGGGACAAGTCCCTGATTTCCTTATCCTTCAAAAGAGTAATAAAAACATCCGGCTCCGGAATTTTAAGCAGCCGGGGTAGCCTTAGTTCTGCCCCGGTGATAACCCTCCCCCTTAGCTGGGGCCGGAGGGTTTCCTTTATGGTTTCCACCTCCGGAAGTTCAGGCACTTGCTTTGCAGCCTCCTTTTTTATTTTACCCCATACCAGCTTTCCCCCACCTTTAGATCCACCCGCAAAGGAACATCCAGGCTTGCCGCCCCCTCCATGGATTCCCGGACCAAGGACTTTACCTCCTCCAGCTCCCCTTCCGGTACAGTAAAAATAAGTTCATCATGCACCTGCAGCAAAAGGCGAGTGTCTAAATCCCGTTCTTTAACCTGCCCAAAAACCTTTACCATGGCAACCTTAATTATATCGGCTGCTGTACCCTGGATAGGGGTATTTATAGCCGTTCTTTCAGCAAAGGAACGCAGGGTATAATTGCGGCTTTTGATATCGGGCAGATAACGCCGCCGCTCCATGAGGGTGGTAACAAAACCCCTTTCCTTAGCAGTCGCAATGGTCTCGTCCATGTATTTTTTCACCCCACCATAGCGGGCAAAATAATTGTTGATGTATTCCCCGGCTTCCCGGCGGCTGACATCCAAATCCCGGGAAAGGCCGTAGTCGGATATTCCATAGACAATACCAAAATTTACCGCCTTGGCTCGATTCCGCATCTCCCGGGTCACATCCTTTAGGGGGACACCAAATACTTCCGCCGCAGTGCGGGAGTGGATATCCTGCCCCTGGCGAAAGGATTCTAGAAGATTAGGATCCTGGGAAATGTGGGCCAAGACCCGAAGTTCAATCTGGGAATAATCCGCCGTCAGAATTAAATCCCCCGGCCGGTTGGGTATAAAAGCCCGCCGCAGCCGCCGCCCCAGTTCCAGACGGATGGGGATATTTTGCAGGTTTGGTTCTGTACTGCTCAGGCGCCCGGTGGTGGTCACCGTCTGATTGAAGGTGGTGTGTATCTTACCGGTGGAAGTATCCACCAAGGATATGAGGCCATCTATATAGGTGCTTTTCAATTTCATAAGCTGCCTGTACTCCAAAATCAACTTCACAATGGGGTGATCCGGGGCCAATTTGTCTAAAACCTCGGCATCGGTGGAGTATCCGGTCTTGGTTCGTTTTATTACCGGCAGCCCCAGTTTTTCAAACAGTATGACCGATAATTGCTTGGGTGAATTCAGGTTAAATTCCTCTCCCGCCAAATGATATACTTCCCCTTCCACCGCCTGCAACATGGCCCCTATTTCTGTATTCATTTTCTTTAAAATTTCAATATCGACGGCGATCCCCTCTTCCTCCATGGCTGCTAAGACTTCAATGAGGGGCAGCTCAACTTGATTAAAGAGAGGGATAAGATTTAGCTGATCCAGTTCCGCCAAAAGTGTTTCCTTTAACCGGAGTAAAACCCCGGCCCGGGCAGCGGCAAAGGCAGCAATTTGGGATTCTGTAAGTTCGCTAGGCGCCAATGCTTTGCTGCCCTTCCCCAGCAAATCCTCCCAGGAGGGTACCCTCACCTGAACCTGGGCCGCTGCAATTTGGTCCAAGGAATGGGTGGACGCCGGATTCAAGAGATAGGATGCAACTAAAGAATCAAATATCACACCGGATAGCTTGATCCCACAGCGATGCAACAGCTGATAGGAGATCTTGGCATCATGGGTATATTTTCCTAGGGCCGGATCAGCAAATATGGCTTCCATCTGTTCCTTAATGATAGGGGCTGTATCAACCTTCTGCCAAAGTCTAGAGGGAATATAGTAAATTTCCCCCCCAGGCAAGGCCAAGGCGCCGCCCAGGATGTCACTCCGGCGGGGATTATCCCCTGAGCCTACCAGGCAAAAACCGACCTCTCCCCCTAGCTGGATTTTATCTATTAAGGGAGCAAGTTCCTCCGATGATTCAATCACAGTATAATGGACATCGGGTTTTTCACCTGGGTCAGGAGCCATTCGCTCTAGGAGGCTGCGGAATTCCAATTCCCGGAAAAGGGCCGCCAGGCTTTCCCCATCGGGTTCGCCTAAACGCAGTTCTTCCCACTCGATTGCCATGGGTGTGTCACAATCTATAGTAGCTAGATTCTTACTCAAACGGGCCTGCTGGCGATATTCTTTTAATTTGCTCCGTAGGCCTTTCTGGGGAATCCCTTCTATATTGGATAATATCTCCTCCAGATTGGCGAACTCCCCCAAAAGCCGGCCGGCTGTCACCTTTCCTATTCCGGGAACACCGGGGATATTGTCGGATTTGTCCCCCACCAGGCCCTTATAATCTGACACTTGACCCGGTTCAACCCCCAGTCTAGCCTTCACCCCGGCGGCATCAATAACCTCCAAATCAGTAATGCCCCGGCGGGTATATAATACTTTTACTCGGGGTGAGATTAACTGTAAAGTGTCCTGATCTCCAGACACGATCAAAACGGAAAACCCCTCTGCAGCCGCCTTCTGGGCCAAGGTGCCAAGTAAATCATCAGCCTCATAGTTGTCCAATTCAAATATCGGCACCCTATAGGCGGCCAATATCTCCTTTACCAAGGGAAACTGGGAGCGCAGTTCATCAGGCGTTGGGGCCCGGTTGGCCTTATATTCTTTATATTCCTCATGACGAAAGGTAATTCTCCCCTTGTCAAAGGCCACAGCAAGATAGTCAGGTTTTTCATCCTCCAAGAGCCGCAGGAACATATTGGTAAAACCATACACAGCATTTGTATGTTGGCCACTGCTGGTGGTCAAGGTCGGAATGGCATGAAAGGCCCGGTGAATAAGGCTGTTGCCATCGATGAGGATCATTTTTTTACTCAAATTATCTACACCTCTCCCGGCGGGCCCCAAAAAAGTCAGGGCCAGCTGTTAATACTTATTATTTTCCCCATACCGCGTCTAAATACCTTCCTCGGGAGAAGAGATACGCCCATAATAATCTTCCAAGACGGGTGCGCCTATTGCCATAAAGAAAAAAATAGGGCGCCGCGGCGCCCTATTCCCTCTTCTTTCCTTTTCTTTTCCCATACCAGCGGTAGCCAAAGTAGGCCAAGAAGAAGAAAGGCAAAAGCGGAATTATACCACCCAAAAGGACCACCAAATCCGCCAGCAGGCCCAAAATACCGTTGAAAGTTCTGATGGAGGCCTGAAAAGCCGAATTCAGCACCCCGGGCAAACCAGGGGCATCAATCCGCCTGGCCGATACCTTAAGCTGCCGGAGCACGATATCGATGGTCGAAAAACCGACAAGGTCGTCCAGGTTCTTCAGATGGGCAGTAAAAGCCTCTATTTCCCCCCGAACCCGTTCCAATTCCCTTTCAATATTCAGTATTTCCTCCACCGTATCGGCCTGCTGCAGGATCTCCAAAAAACGTTCTTCCTGCCGCTCCAGGTTGCGGAGACGGGCTTCTGTATCAATATACTCCGTGGTCACATCCTGCCCATCCAGCTCCCGTCCCTCTACCTTCCCCAGGTCTTCCAGGCCGGCAAGAACCTGGGAAAATCTATCCACCGGAACCCTCAAGGTTAAATTACTAGTGCGCTGCTTCTCATTTTCCCAAACACCCGAATTTTGGATAAAACCCCCGGCATCTTCGACCAAATTCAATATCTGTTCAAACCCCTCATCCACATCTTCTACCAAGAGGGTTAAATGTGCCCGCTTAATTACCTTGCGGGCCCTACTTTTTTCTAGAGGGGCCCTGGCCGGGGCCAAATCAAAACCTTTTTCTTCAGCATACATTCTCATCTGCATGTTGGCGGGCATTTCCATCGCTATATCTGCCGGTGCATCCCCCGGCAGCGCCGGGGTGTTATTCATCTCCATTCCACCGGCGGCCTCCTCCGTAACCCCGCC
>JAAYTH010000179.1 GCA_012523785.1 Bacillota bacterium
GGTATCCCATTTTGTTAATGCGGGCCGCCAGGGCAATAATGTCTTCCGGACACACGATTGTGCACAGTCCACAACCTTTACACCGTTCTTCTTTAAACTCAACCTTCGCCACCTAACTCCCTCCCTTACCATTTCCTAGGTTTTTTCAATGCTTTCAGTGTTTCAGGCATAAACCTGTTCCCTCTCCTTCTGGGAGGCCTTTTAATCTTTTTCGTAAACCCTTGCTTCCTCCTCACCCCTCAAAACTCGCAGTGCACCTTGGGCCAGAGCCTCCATTTCCCCTTCACCAGGATAAATTAAAACCGGGGCCAAAAAACTTATCCGGTCATGTATCCAGCCCGTGAGGATTTTGGAATGGGCAATGCCCCCGGTTAAAACAATAGCATCTAATTGACCCTTCAAAACCGTGGCTCCAGCACCTATTTCCTTGGCAATTTGGTAAGCCATGGCCTCATAATAGAGCTGTGCCTTTTCATTTCCCGCCTCGATGAGTTTTTCTACTTCCCGCGCATCATTGGTAGCCAGATAACCTACCAACCCCCCACCACCCACAACCCGACGTTTAATCTCCTTTTCTGTCAGCTCCCCGGAAAAACAAAGGCTAATCAAGTCCCCAACGGGAACACCACCAGAGCGCTCCGGCGCAAAGGGGCCATCGCCATCCAAAGCGTTATTCACATCAATAACCCGGCCCCGTGAATGTACACCAACTGAAATACCGCCGCCAAGATGGGCAACTATAAGGTTTAGATCCTGATAACGGGAACCCAGATCCTTTGCAGCACGGCGGGCAACGGCCTTTTGATTGAGGGCATGAAAGGCACTGCGCCTCACTATACCCGCCATCCCCGTCACCCGGGCCAGGGGTCCTAGTTCATCGACCACAACCGGGTCAACAATATAGGCGGGAATACCCGCCGCCCTACCCACCTCCATTGCCAAAGGGCCACCCAGGTTGGAAGCATGTTCCCCCTGGGCTCCTTCCCGTAATTCAGCCACCATAGCCGGAGTAACTTTATATGTTCCCCCTTCAATGGGCCGTAAAAAACCGCCCCGCCCCACCACAGCCGCCAATGAATCCAGCTCAACATCCTTTTCCTTTAACAATCCTTCCAAGGCCCGACGGCGAAAATCAAACTGCCCACTGACCCCGCCAAAACTAGCAATCTCTTCCATACTGTGCCGCAATATTTCTTCAAAGATCATGGTCTCCCCTTGGAAAAGGGCGATCTTCGTCGAGGTCGAGCCCGGATTTATTACTAGAATTCCTTCCTTGGCCACATCTTTCCCTCCCCTATCCAATTGATTGTATGCTTTCGGGGTCCCGGCCACCAGCGGATGGATTTTTGCCCACCTTCTGCAGTTGCTATTCTGGCTTTGTAATTACTCAGCTGCAGCCACGAACCGTATGCTGTCAACCCTCCGGCTACACCGCAAAATATCCTAGTTACCACCCTGACCGTCCAGAACCTAGCGGAGGGAGGGCAGTGCCCGAAGGACCTTTACAGTCTGCACCCAAGATCCTTCACTTGGCCCAGGATGTCATCATGGGCCGCTGCCGGGTAGTTGCCTGGTTTTTATATCTTCTATAAAAGACTTAAGGCTATTGATTGTAGTTTAGTTTCCTGGGAATCGGCCCGGGAGGTAAGGACAATCGGCACCCGGGCACCGGTCACAATACCAGCGAGCTTTACCCCGGGACAAAAATAATGGAGGGTTTTGTAAAGGACATTGCCCACTTCGATACTGGGCGCTAACAAGATATCGGCTTCACCGGCAACCGTACTCACGATTCCTTTGCACTGGGCCGCCTCAGGGGAAACAGCATTGTCCAAGGCCAAGGGCCCATCTATATACACCCCCGGAAGCTGCCCCCTTTCGGCCATCTTGGCCAGGAGGGCTGCATCCAGGGTTGCCGGCATTTCCTTATTAACCAATTCCACCGCACAGATGGGTGCAATCTTTGGCTTCATAATCCTTAAGGAGCGGGCAATTAGAACTACATTTTTGATTAGCTCTACCTTGCGTTCTAAGTCAGGCGCAATATTCATAGCAGCGTCTGTGAGAAGAAAAAGCCGGCCATAACCCGGTGGTTCAAATACAGTTACATGGCTTAAAATTCGTCCGGTGCGCAGCCCCTCTTCCCTATCCAATACCGCCCGCAGTAATTGCGCTGTACCCACCAGCCCCTTCATCAAAACGTCTGCCTGACCCTCCCGGGCCAGGGCAACTGCCCGTTGGACAGCCAAGGAAGGATCGGGCTCGTCAATTATTTTAAATCCCCCCAGGGGCATTTTGAGGTCTTGAGCCGCAATTTCAATCTCCCTTTTTCCCCCGATCAAAATCGAATTGGCCAACCCCATTTCCCGGGCATCCCAGACTGCCTTAAGTATCTCCGCCTCTTGGGCCAAGGCCACGGCAATTGTTTTTGTTTCTCCCCGGCGAACCACTTCTATGATTTCCTTAAAGGTTCTCAGCACGTCCATTCCCTCCCAACATGGGTGAAGATATGGTGCCTATATTTTAATTTTACTATTAGAACTGGAGGCAAAACTCCATGTTTCATAATATGCAATTACAATGCCAACAACACAATATCGACGGGAAAATAAAACACGTTTCCCTTTTGCAATATTTTGCAGGGAACGTGTTGGGACTTGCAGGCAATATGATGCAATTAATCTGTTAAGGCATACTTGTCTAATTTATAATAAAGACTGCGAATAGAAATCCCCAACAGCCGTGCTGCCTTTGTCTTGTTGCCTTCCGTGTATTTTAAGGCTTGGCTCAGGGCTTTTCTTTCCGCCTTATGCAGGGTTAACTCTAAGGTTTCCGGCAGGGATGTTTGGCCCGCCCCCGGGAAGGTGTCAGCAACAGCCAGGGAATAATGTTCCCCCGCATAATGCCGCAATAAAGGCAGATGCTGAGCCTGGATAATGGTTTCATTAAATCGCATATTGATCATGGCCCGGCCCAGGACATTCTCCAGCTCCCGTACATTCCCCGGCCAATCATAATCCATTAGGGTTTGGAGTACATTGTCTGCGGCCGATTCCACATTCCGCCCGTATTCCTGGTTGAATTTCCGCAGTAAATAATGAACTAACTGGGGAATATCTTTCTTACGGCTGCGCAAGGGAGGTATATAGACAGGCACTACATTGATCCGGTAATATAGATCCTCCCGAAAGGTGCCTTCCTGCACCGCCTTTTCTAAAATGATATTAGTAGCTGCAATAACCCGCACATCAACGGGAATAGGTTTGGTAGATCCAACCCGCAGAACCTCCTTTTCCTGCAATACACGCAAAAGTTTAGCCTGCAGGGCCGGGCTAATCTCGCCAATCTCGTCCAGCAAAATTGTTCCGCCATTGGCTTCCTCAAACAGGCCCTTTCTCCCGCCCCGGCGGGCACCCGTAAAGGCTCCCCCCTCATAGCCAAAGAGTTCACTTTCCAATAATGATTCGGCAATGGCACTACAGTTTACCCGGATGAACTGCCCCTTTCTCCTCCTGCTGGCACGGTGAATGGCATGGGCAAAGAGTTCCTTCCCCGTCCCGCTTTCACCCCGCAGAAGGACCGTTGCCGGGGTGCTGGCAGCCCGTTTTGCCTGTTCCACCGCCGTCCTGATTTGGCGGCTATCGCCAATTATATCATCAAAGGTATACTTGGCCTCCAAAAGGCGGATACGACGCTTGGCCCTTTCTAATTCATCACTCAAGCGCTTGATTTCACTGATATCATGGATTACAGCTACACTTCCCTTTAACTCAGTGTCCACCATAATGGGAGCCACATTAACTACAACCTCGCGTTTTTTGGGCCCTACCCTCATTACAGCACC
>JAAYTH010000180.1 GCA_012523785.1 Bacillota bacterium
AAGGCCAAAGCCCCCCGGACCCCGCTATAACCAGCTAGTAAAAAAACGGTCAGGGATAAAAGCAAGCCCTGGAAGAAATAGAGAGCGGAAATTTTACCATATACCGGGGGTACATTGAAAAAATCCAGCAAAATATTGGTCAGGGGGACGGCGGCGGCAATACCAATTAGCCCACCCAGAATTCCCCCCCCAGCCCCCAGGAGGAGGGCATAGGATAAATAATGCCGAGTTATTTCTCCTTTGCTGTAGCCCAGGGCCTTTAAAATACCAATTTGCCCCCGCTGTTGTTCCACTAATCTCTTAAGGGTGATATAGAGAATTACTCCGGCGATGGTCAAAAACAAGAGGGGAAAGCCCTTGGCGGCTGCCTGCAGGCCCTCCAGTTCCTGGGTAAGCATGGCATGACTGGTTTGGTCCTCCCGGGGATAAATCCTGACTAGTCCGTATTGTTCCAGCTTGATCTCCAATTGCCGGCGCACCTTTTCGTAGTCGGCACCTTCTAGAAGGGTGAAGACCACATCATTGACCTGCCCCTGGCAAGGGGGAAATAAGATTTCCATATCACTAGGGGTCAAAAAGGCAGTACCATATAGTTCCGGGTTGGGGAGAAAATCCGTTGCCGTCCGGAGATAGTAGACAAATTCTGGGCACATCCCCACGCCGGCAATTTGAACTTCCCGTACTTGGCCATCTACAATAATGTCCATTGTATCCTCTAGCCTCAGGTCATTGGCAGCAAAAAATTGATTATCCAGCCAAAGGTCCAGATTTCCCGGTCGATGTTTCCTCCCCTGCAGCAATTTTACATCATTGATGCGGTGGGGCTGTTCTGGGTCTAGGGAAACAAGCCTTAGGTAGCTGCTTTCTTCCTGCTCCGGGGTGTAAAGCTGTACATCCTTGACAATCCGGCCCTTTACCTGGGCAATTCCTTCTATTTGGGCCAGTTCAGACAGGGCGGCTTGGGGCATGGAGAGCAATTCTATAAAGCCATGGGCAAAATCCTGTTCCCGATAGAAGGTCTCCTGGGATAATGTTAGATTATCGGCCATAATAGAAAAGGCGGTAAAAACTATTAACCCCATAAGGGCGATGATTGTGCAGGCCAAATAGGAGCCTTTATTTTCCCCCAGATCCCGTATCAGCTTGCGCCACAGCATTACCAAGTCACCCTTTCCGGAGGAATGGGCTCCTCATTGATTTCCACCTTGTCTATAAGCCCATCCCGAAGATAAACAATGCGATGGGCCAGGGGGGCAATTCCCCTATTGTGGGTGATAAGGACAACGGTTTTATTAAACTGCTGGCAAAAGTTTCGCAGCACCCTTAAGACCTGGATCCCGGTGGCCAAATCCAGGGCCCCGGTAGGTTCATCGCAAAGTAGCATACGGGGGTTTTTTGCCAGGGCCCGGGCAATGGCCACCCGCTGTTGTTCTCCCCCGGACAGCTGGGCGGGGAAATGATCCCGCCGCTCCAGCAAACCCACCTCTTGTAAAAGCTCTCTGGTATCCAGGGGCTTTCGGGATATTTGGGCGGCCAAGTCAATATTTTCCGCGGCGGTTAAATTGGGCATAAGGTTGTAAAACTGAAAGATAAAGCCCACCTCATGCCGGCGATAGTTGGTGAGCTCCTTGTCATTGGCTTTGTGTAGGGCCTTTTCCCCAAAATATAGTTCACCCCGGGTGGCCCGATCCAGCCCCCCGATGATATTTAACAAGGTGGTTTTGCCCGAACCACTGGGGCCCAAAATTACCACCAGTTCGCCATTATAAAGGGTAAAGTTAACCCCCCGCAGGGCATAGACCCTAACCTCTCCCATTAAATATTCTTTTTCCAAATTCCGGGCAACAATTAAAGGTCTAACCATTGTACCTCTATCCTCTCCTTTGGCCCAGGGGGCACTGGTATCATTATCTCCAATGGTGAGAATTCCGTCAATGGTCCGGCTGATCACCCTTAACCCGGTTTTCTCCCC
This sequence comes from Bacillota bacterium, assembly GCA_012523785.1. Lineage (GTDB taxonomy): Bacteria > Bacillota > DTU030 > DTU030 > DTU030 > JAAYTH01. The sequence continues at coordinate 1,973 of JAAYTH010000180.1, forward strand.
CGCTGTCATGTTAAATGTCTCCTTTCCCACAGGTGACATTTTATTGGAATAAATTCAAGATGACATTATCATAGAATAACTACAGGTTAAGGTGCAGCTTCCTTGACAAAGGGCCCTGTTTTGGTATAATTAAATTACTTCGCTCCGGAGGGCAAAATTAAAGGGGGTTCGTAGCTCAGGGGGAGAGCACCTGCTTGACACGCAGGGGGCCAGAGGTTCAAATCCTCTCGAACCCACCAAAGTAAACTCGATAACGGCGGGCTTTTGAGCCTTGCCGTTATTTTTCTTTTAGTCTAAAGCCCAAATTTTTTCGGTTAAATATCGGGATACTGCCGAAATAAAAACGACGGCCGACCCGTCGTTTTAGCATTTGTCCCTATAATTGCGCCTTATATTTTTGCTGGATTTTATTGAATCCTCCGCAAAATGATTTCCTCGTGTTTTGACACTTCATTCTCAATCCTGTCCAGTTTTTCCGAATTGCTCTTAT
>JAAYTH010000181.1 GCA_012523785.1 Bacillota bacterium
CCCTTTTAATTTTCCCGTTTCGAAGAGATTCTTCGCTTCAGCAGCAACCACCTCCGCCCCCACCGCAACCTCAAAAACATCATCAAAGCCCAAATCAATTAGGGCCGCCAATATTTGCCCCGGTGTTACAGACTCCGGGAACTGCCCATAAAGAGAGGGGGGCGGTAAGGCAATTGTATATTTGTATGAATTTAACAGTTCCAAGGAATCTGTCTCCACATACTTGGCCTTCCGGGGACAGGCATTGATACACTGGCCACAGTCAATACACTTTTGCTCATTTATTTCCGCTTTACCGTGGCGCACCCTGATGGCCTCTGTGGGACAATTCTTTATGCAGTTGACACATCCCGTACATTTTTCCTTATCCAAGCGAACTGAATGAAAATAACCCTTCACAGCAATCACCCTTCGCTTGCATAAATTATTATCTCCAAAGAGGTCCCTTCACCAGTGCAAGAACTGATGTTAAATTCATCGGCAAAACGCCTTATGTTGGGTAGACCCATACCGGCACCAAAACCCAACTCCCGGATCATATCCGGCGCTGTGGTAAAGCCCTCCTGCATAGCCTGATGAATATTATCTATTCCCGGTCCCTCATCTTGGGCAATTATCAATATTTGCCGCGGGGTAATCTCCACCTTTAACCAGCCCCGCCGGGCATGGATAATCACATTCATCTCCGCTTCATAGGCGGCAATGGCCGCCCTCCGTACCACATCAGAGGCAAAACCCAGTTTCTTCAACCTCTGCCTAATTTCACTGGAGGCCTCCCCCGCCTGGACGAAGTCATGACTCTCCAGCTCAAACTCCAAGAAAATCGTCTGTTCAAAGTTTTCTTCCACCCTTGATCCTCCTGTGGGGCTCCTGGTCCCGGTGGATGCCAGACAAACCAGCACAAAATAACAGCCCCGATGCCTCATACATAGTTAATTTACATAGCAGTAGGGGAATACCAATTTCCTCCGCCAGGGCAATGATTTCCGGCCCCGGGCGTTTACCCCGAACAAAAATAATCGCCGCCAAGTCACTGACTTCCGCGGTTCTTATAACTTGAATATGGGTCATACCCGTCAAGAGTAAGGTCTGTTCCTGACACATTGCCAAGATATCACTCATCAAATCAGCACCAAAGGCCATTTCCACATCCTTGTCCATCTTCCCCGCATCTACTAATATTTCAGCACGGAGAATACGATGCACCTCAGACAGTTTCACTTTCGCCCCTCCCCTTTACCCCGGCTTCACCTTTGTTCCCTAGTCATTATAGCATCATTTTCAACATAATTCGCGGAAGGTTTATGAAATATATAAATAATTTAATAAAATGAGTGATGCTAATAGTGCTAATTATTTTTTTACGTAACCCCTCAACAGCAACTCATAATGTCATCCTGGGCGAAGCGAAGGATCTTAAAAAGTAACTATAAAAATCCTTCGGGCATTCCCCCCGGGACGACAACTAAGATAGTTTGCCATATATCCGGAGAGCCGATAACATATGGTTTGTAAGTGCAGCCGAGTAGTTACTTTTTTACAGGCTTACCCGATATCCAAGTCTATTATAACATGTTGTTAATTAATTAACAATTAGTTTCCCCATTATATCCTCTGGTAAAAGTAGCCGTGAATCAACTATTTAACAGTATTCGCCAAGGAAAACTATAAGGCTTCCACATGTAGTGTGTTGTAGACCCTTTTAGTTGTCCATCTTGCCTATCCAGCCGAGCCAATATAAAACAAAGGAAAGTAACAGAAGGAAAGCCTTGCCCGCTGGTTCCTTAAGGATCCTTTGCCCCACCCAAGATGATACAACTGCTTGGCACTAGAGAAAAGTAA
>JAAYTH010000182.1 GCA_012523785.1 Bacillota bacterium
CGTCTCCCGGGTGGCCAAAATGCCCACCCCCAGACCCTGGGATTGGTAATATAATGCCAATTCTTTGATCTTAGCCTGCACCCCCTCCACCGGCCCCTCCACCACCACTAGCCGGGCCCGGGGAGCATAATGGGCATACTTCATCCCCGGTGAGGGAGGCCTTACATCCGGAGAGGGAGCCTGGGCCCCAACACCGGGGTCAACTCGGATACTAGGAAGAAACTCTTTTAATTCCTCCAGGGTAACCCCCCCGGGGCGCAACAGCACCGCCGGCTCCCGGGTAACATCCACCACAGTAGATTCCACCCCCACCGCCGTCGGCCCCCCATCAATAATAATATCCACCCGCCCCTCCAAGTCGGCCAAAACATCCTGGGCCCTGGTGGGGCTGGGCCGTCCGGAAAGATTGGCACTGGGGGCGGCAATGGGAACACCAGCCAGATGGATGAGGGCCAGGGCAATGGGATGGGCAGGCATCCTAATGGCCACAGTATCCAAGCCCGCCGTCGTCTCGGCCGGGATGTGGGGTGCCTTGGGAAAGACGAGGGTCAAGGGCCCGGGCCAAACACGAGCCAGCAGGGGCCGGGCCAGGGCCGGTATCCGGGTAACCAAGGGGGCCAACTCCCCCTCCTGGGCAATATGCACAATGAGGGGGTTATCCACTGGCCGCCCCTTGGCGGCAAAGATCCCCCGGACCGCCTCCCCATCTAGGGCATTGGCCCCCAGCCCATAGACCGTCTCCGTCGGAAAGGCCACTAATCCACCGGACCTGATCACCCCGGCCGCCTCCTCCAAGGCCGCCAGATCCTCCCGGCGGGAAATATGAATAAGCTTCGTTCCCCGCTTCGACACCAAAGAACATCCCCCGTCTATATTATTATATCTTCCCCATCGACATTGATTCCAACCTCCCCCCATTTTACCCCATGCCCCGGCAATTGGCAATTAAAAAAAGTGCCCTTGCCCCCATCCCCTGCCCCGCCGGGTGGGACAAGGGGACAGAATGTTTGCCCCATTATGGATTTAGATGTCCAGGAAAAGATAAGGACACGGAGACAAGCATCCCGTCCCCGCGTCCCTTTCAACAAAAGGGGCGACCACTGGTCGCCCCTACCATTTCCCCTCTTTTGAGCCTGTCTGACCTACCATTTCCTCCTCTTTATCCGGTCGCTCCAACATTAGACCGCCTTATACCATATTAAGAGAAAAGGAAATAATTCTAGAGGCCTAATAGCTGCTCCTTGGGGGAATTATCCCCATATTAAGCAGTCACTGTACTATTTTGCATGGTAAGATCAGGCCACCATTTCATCATACTTAACTATAAATACCTCTGCATTGTTTTTTCTGGCCTTTTCCACGATGGACTCCAGTTTCAATGCAATTGCAGTATCAACAAAATATTCCCCACATTGCTTACACACATTTGCCGGCACATTTTTAACAATAATTATATGTTCCCCCAAATCAACAATGTGATTAACTCTACCATTGGAAAGGGGCGCTTTACAAAAAGTACAATTCATTCTGTTTTACCTCCTCCTGGTCCTTAAATCCGCAAGCCATTCGCTTTCATCGGGGAAATAAGCCGTTATCATCCAAACATATCCCTGGCCCAATGCACAAACCACATGTAACCCCACTTTAGCATCGGGAACATATCCCAATATTAAGCAGCTGGGATAGGGATAATCATCGGGATAGCATTCAATAATATCCCCATCAGGGATACTATTTAAAACCTCATTGATTTTTATACCCCGCTGTTGCATTCTAAGCAGTATATGGCCAGACCATTTAATTTTCCGTGCCCTTATTAGCTCTACTATTTTATCAAGCATAATTATATTATCACCACGGTTTAATTACTATCCTTATGCACAGCATACCAAAACAGAAAGTGGCGGTCAACAATAATTACTTAGGTATGTAGCGAGGAATTTAAGACATTATGTGCGGCGAAGTAGGACAAGGGGACAGAATGTTTGCCCCATTATGGATTTAGATGTCCAGGAAAAGATAAGGACACGGGGACAAGTATCCCGCCCCCGCGTCCCCCTCCCCCCAAGCCCCCAGCACAAAAAAGGGACGGGCTTTGGGCCGGAAAGGAGGTCACCGGCCACAAACACCGTCCCTGTGGTTGTAATATTTTAATATTCCCGGGTCTTTTCATAGGTGGCTTGGTTCTTAAATATATTGAAAGGTTGCCCAGCCGCCCGGTATTGGATATCACAGGTCACATCTACCACCTGCCAGCAGCCCCCTAGGCAAACCTCATTCCAGGCATGGTAGCCATTGATACCTTCACCATAACCCATGACCAATTTGGTGGGAATTCCCCGGCTGCGGAGCATGGAGGCCAGAAGGGAGGCAAAATCATAGCAGATACCCTTCTTGCAGTGTAGGGTCTTCTCCACATCGGGCAGGTAATCCGAGGATAGCTTGTCCACCTTCTGACAATCATAGGCCATGTTTTCGACTATGTAATTATGGATAAGGTGGAATTGCTCCTCATCTCCCTTCCCCTCTGTGGCCAACTCCCTGGCCTTGGCCACAAGGACAGTAGCCCCATCCCAGGGAATATTCTGCACTGACTGTAGATAAAGTTCCCCATCATCTTTGGTTACTTCCACGGCAAAGGATTCCCGCTCCAGGGGGCGGTACAAATTATCTTCTATATGTTCCAACACCGTTACCCGGTATTGGCCCCGGCCCATCTGGAGGGGAAAGTTATTTTTAACACCGGGATGTAAATAATAGGTATATTGCCTTTCATCCTGCCGGTCTGTGTTCTCCACCGTCACCCGTAGATGCCCCTGGGGGGTAGGATCATTAAATTCCACCACCACCAGGCCCTGGCCCACTTGACTAGTGTTAATCGACCCGGCGGCGAAGGCTGTTGCGGGAATAAGGCCCACCAGCAAGAATGCCAGTAGGATAGCAACCGTGCGCCTGTACATAAAAATCCTTCCTTTCGGCAGCTGGCTAACTCCTAAATCCGGAGTCCCATCGCTTTGCGCCCCACCCTCGCGGGTGGTTTGCCTTTATCGAGGAAAGGTTTATTGGGAAAGACTATTTTCTTTTCCGAAAGCTTGAGGCTTGGATTCTTTGATACAAATTGTTCTATATATTTGCTATTTATATTGTACATCAAGGAGGCTATAAAATCATCTTAGTGCCGAAAGTTGTGACCTAGGTCCTATTCCTTTTTCGTATCTACAAGGATAATTATCCTGCCCGCATGTTCTTTACCGGCCCAGTAGGGATATGGGAGAAAATTATTTGGCAATAGAACTTATCGAGATAAAAGAAAAGGGGGATGAAAATGGGTAATGATGAAAGCCGAGTTCCTTAGCCTAGATAACTTGGTCGCCACCGTAATTGACCCCTGGAAAAATAATCCCCGGGTAGAACAAGTCAAGATCCGCCCCATCCGCCGCGATGTACGGGGCGAAAATCTCCGGCCTCGATGCCGACCAAATGCTCGCAGACATAAAAGATATCGTAGAAATAAAACGGGCGACCATTCTTCCATCTATGCCAACAAGGTCAATCAGGCTTTTGGAGATACAATGAATACTGCAAAGAAAAGGAGCCCCTCATTCGGAAGGATGAGGGGCTTTTCGTATAAATTCATCTTTTTGCATGATGCCTTTTCCTTCTTTTCCCTCTAGAATTGACAGTAAGAGTGGGGCGAAGAAAAGGGACTAGGCATCCTATCCCCATATCCCCAAAGTCAAGAATAGTCCCAATTTGAATCCAGCAGTCTATGGGGCTTAATATCCAGGGCCTTGGCAAGCCGGGCAATATTTATAAGGGATATGTTCCGTTCCCCTCTCTCCACCGAGCTAATGTAGGTCCTGTGAAGCCCGCTGCGGAAAGCCAGCTCTTCCTGGGAAATGTTCTGTGACCGGCGTAACCTTCTAAGATGGTTACCAAAAATGATCCGGATATCTTTCTCCACTACTGTTACCTTCCTTCGGGGGCCTATCTATTGACTATTTTCCCCCATATGTATATTATGAGTCTACAGACTATAAGTAACAGTAGGTAACTATTTGTTGCTCCCCAAAAAAGTATAATCCTTTCATCACCTTTATCTTAGAGTATAAGCAAAGAAATCTGGTATTGCGGGGTGTTTCGGCTATGAAACCCTTTGATGATTTCGTAGAATTGTTAAGACAAGAACTTATAGAACTTGCCCAGGAAAAAGGAAGCCTTGACAGTCAAGAGCTTGTGCAAAAAAGCCAGGAATTGGACGAATTTCTGAACAGCTTTTATGCCCCCCCATATGGCCTAAAACAGGGACTCCCTACCCATCATACCGACGAAACAATTGAAGAAATGATAACGGTAGCTCTGTGCAAAAAAGGCCTTATTGATAACAGCCGTCTCCCGAGATTAAAAGAACTTTGCTGCCAGATGGGGAAGAAATTGAAACTTTCCTCTACTCAGCTCGATAATCTGGATCTTTTGGCCCCAATGCATAATCTAGGTCTGTTAGTTGTTCCACATCGAATTTTATTAAAAAAAGAAACTCCTACGGAAAAAGAACTCCATCCTATTCACCAGCATCCGGAAAAAGGCTATCGCATGGCCCTGGCTTTCGTGAAGCTATCCTCGATAGCGGATTTGATTTTAAAGCATCGCGAGCATTGGGATGGCAGTGGTTATCCCCAAGGACTTAAAGGCAAAGAAATCCCCATAGAGTGCCGTATTTTTGCTATCGTAGAAGCCTACTGTGTCCTAACCAGCGACGGGCCCTGTCGACGAGCCTGGCATAAAAATAAAGCCCGGACCGAATTGAAACGCTGTGCCGGCGGCCAGTTCGATCCTGGGCTGGTAAAGACTTTCTGCAAACTTATAAACCGCGAATCAGAAAGATAAACAACTATCGCCTGAAAATCAGGCAAATCTTTTGGACAATTTGTTCCCCAGACTTTTTGCCGAAATTAAAGCCAAAAATCATCAGGCTTTAAAACCATTCTATCATGAATGTGGAAGGGACTTGCCACCTTATAGTAGAAGTAGTAGGTGCTAATAAATTGATACATAAAGGCAGTTGCCCTTCCGGTTTTGGGAGGATTTAAGGAGAATGGCAATGAAAACAAAGTTCACAAATAATTTGCCTCGATCCCATGAACAATACCTGCGAATTAAATTTGAGCATCAGCTAGCCGAAATTAGATTATATTATACCGTTTTTTGTTTGGCGATACTGTTTGTAGCCCAGAAACACCTGGAGGTATCGCCGCTAGTGCTGATGCTTTTTGTTTCCGCCGCCCTTACATACAGCTTTGTTCGCCTCTTAAGGCCGGTTTGCATATTAAAAGAGGGGTGGTTTCCTCCAGCAGCAGATTGGTTGGACTTTCTGTTTGTCGCAGTTTTGATTTATATGACAGGCGGGGTAAAAGGCTTTTTCTTCATTGCCTATGCCATGCCAATTTGCGGCGTTATTATGAAGTTTGGGTTAAAAGCGGGGATAGCTGGTTATGTTGTTGCCCTGGCTTTCACCGGGCTTATGTATTATATAAATACAGTTAACCCATCTATTCCTTCAGCTATTCCCCGGTCTATTTGCCTCACTGCCGGGATGGGGACCCTTGCTTTTGTGGCTTGGTTAGTAGGCATCTTAGCGGAACAGGAATGGAAATTAAGGGATGAAATCTACCTATCTTCCATTACCGACCACCTTTCGGGCCTCTATAACTCCAGCTATCTAAAGGCTCGGATCGAGGAGGAAATTGCGCGCGGCCAGCGGGATAACCAAAACTTCACCCTTTCATTTATTGATCTTGATAATTTCAAGTCCGTAAACGATCAGTATGGTCATTTGATCGGAGATAAGGTGTTGAAGCAGGTAGCAAATATACTGGCTGAGAACATAAGAAAAAGCGATGTGTTGGCCCGCTATGGGGGCGATGAATTTGTCTTGCTTATGCCCGGAATGAAGATAGAACAGGGCAAAAAAGTAATGAAAAGAATCGAAGATTTGGTTGCCACATCTACTTTTACAAAGGGCATCAGGATCGGTATAAGCAGTGGTACGGTTGTTTTCCCCGGGGATGGTGATAGCCTCGATAATCTGTTGACTACAGCTGATAGGCGTATGTATGAAAAAAAGGGAAAAAAATTGGTTTTGAATGAAGAAAGATAACCCTATGTTTGGCAATGTGAGTCCCTTCATAGTAATTTCCCCTTTATAGATCTGCTTTGGTAGTTATGCTATCAGACTGCTGTCCTAGTTCGATTTCAAGATTATTTTATGTAGCGTTCATTCCAATTCCATTCGGATTTCATTATGATCTCAATTCGATCACAAAAAAATCCCGTAGAGAAATTTCCTCCGGGGTAATTATTCATGTTAATGCTTAGGCGTCAATCTACATATTTAGCATATCACTTGAAATTTACCACAAAAAGGCAGCATTGGCATATTACTCGTAATCAGTTGCACCACCACTTGAATGCCATTTAGCTCCCCTAGAACACTTCTTACTATAATAATGAATTGAAAGCCGGGAGGATTTCATGGGCATGGCGTTCACGGGTAAGACCTGGGCGGCGTTCCGGTCTTTGAGTAACGACCATTTTAACTTTACCCCAAGGTTTTTCGTAACAAGCCTTACCTATAATGACCAAATCGCTGTTATGTTCTACAGAGATGCCAAATTCCTTGGCAAAGGATACTTCAAACGTATCTGAGGGGTCAAACCACCAATCACCAGTCACAAATACCGCATGAGCAGGCCGGGTGACCCGCTTTTGGACTACCCGGCCGCTATTGTCACTTGATGCAATCCAATTCACGAACCGACCCCTGTTATGTTGTCATGTCTCTTAATCAATCTCAAGCTTTCTTGGGAGCGGCGTGGACACAAGAAGTCTGTCTTTTGTATCAGAGTAAAGCTGATCACACAACCATATCCTGCCATCATCACTGATGTCGATGCCTGACCAGCCCTCCTGAGTCCCTCTGCTGTAGCCACTGCCATCAAGTGTACTAATTTGTATGTCTTCGACGAGGCTTCCGTCATATTTGTCAACTACTTTGATTAATGAATTGCTCCCGTTATACGATGTGATATAAGCTTGGTCCTCAAACAGAGCAATATCCATCGGCCTGGTGACACTTATTACAATGGTCTCTGTCAAATCAGGGCTGATACGGAACACTTTGCTATTATCACGGTCTGCGACAAAAATAGTGCCATCGAGATCCACCGTTATCCCACGCAGTTTACTGCCGCCAATTACCTGGAATAAACCGTTAGTTCCAAATGATCCATCCAGGCTAATGTTCTGCAAATCAGTAACATCATAACGATGAATCAACCCGCTCCCCTCACGGGCAATATACATGTAATAAGTACTGTCTTCCTTGTAAACAGCAATTCCACCAAAGTCCCACGTACCACCATCAAATGTAATTATTA
>JAAYTH010000022.1 GCA_012523785.1 Bacillota bacterium
CCGTCAGGCCCGGGAGGGAGCAGCGGTAAGTAGGATATTCCGGGTGCCGCAGGGGTGCCTGATTGGAGTTACCGGCCAAGGTAACGCCCAGGAGGGAAGGTCAAGGGTAGGCTGCACGGCCAATATTTTTATTAGAGGATGCGATGCGCAGGACAGGGGAAACACACCCTGTCTTGTTTTTTTTATTTGTAAAGGAAAAGGAATTGCCCTATAAGATGCAGAAACTCCTTAGGTGGGAAATGGATTGGAAATGGGGGTGAAAAAGGATGAGCTATCAGGCCCTATATCGGGAATGGCGTCCCCAAACCTTTGCCGATCTGGTGGGGCAGGATCATATCCGGCGGATTTTGACCAATGCCCTGGCCGCCGGCCGGGTGAGCCACGCCTATTTGTTCTGTGGTCCCCGGGGTACGGGTAAGACCAGTACTGCCAAGATCTTGGCCAAGGCGGTGAATTGCATACAGGGTCCGGCCCCAGAACCCTGCAATGAGTGTACTGCTTGTGCCAGGATCACTTCCGGGGATTTTTTGGATGTGTTGGAGATAGATGGGGCCTCCAACCGGGGGATAGATGAAATTAGGGACCTGCGGGAGAAGGTGCAGCTGGCCCCGGCGGAGGGACGCTACAAAGTATATATAATTGATGAGGTGCATATGTTAACCACGGAGGCCTTTAATGCCCTCTTGCGGACCTTGGAGGAGCCACCGGCCCATGTGATTTTTATCTTTGCCACCACGGAGGCCCACAAAATACCCCTGACTATCCTCTCCCGCTGCCAACGCCTTGATTTTCATAATATAGCCCTGCCGGTTATTGTTGAGCGCCTGCGGGAGGTCGCCACTGAACAGGGAATTGCTGTTGAAGAAAAAACCCTAACTCTGCTGGCCAAAAAGGCGGAGGGAAGCCTGCGGGATGCCTTGAGCCTTTTAGATCAGTGTATATCCCTTTGTGCAGGCAGTATTGACCATGGGGAAGTCTTGGCAGTTTTGGGAATGGCCGCTGGGGAGGAATTGGAGACTATAGTGGCCGCCTTGGCCCAGAGGAATTTGGTTGCTCTATTGGAGACCATTAATCGGCTCCTCGATTATGGGCGGGATCCCCGCCAGCTATTACGGGATCTCATCGGTTATTTTCGGAACCTAATTCTGCTCAAGGCGGGGGCCGATGGAAAAGGCTTGGTAGATGTAACGGCTGCCCAAAGGGAGTTTTTAGCCGGACAAGCCGAAGCCTTTTCCTTGGATCAGCTGCTTTTTATCATTGAACTCTTAGCCAAAACGGAGGATGAAATCCGTTGGGATACCCAGCCCCGGGTTTCTTTAGAGGTGATGGGCATAAGGCTGCTGGAGAAATTAGAAGGAGATGGGGAAGAAATAACCCTTTCCAAGGGGGGGATCGTTGAATCGGCACCCCAACCCCCAAAACAAAAAAAGCCCCCGGCTGTGCCAAAAGAAAAGCCAGGGGATGTTATCCCCAAAGTTGGCGCAGTTGGCAGTGACACGGCCCCTCCCCAAGAACCGGCCCGGAAGGCATCTGGCACCTCTGAGAAGTCGGTATTGAAAACACCTGAACCTCGGGAGGAAACGAAAGGGGAGGTCTCTAGTCCCCCTTCTTTACCCCAGGTTTTTTCCTTATCTGTTATTAAAGAGCAATGGCCCCAGGTCTTGGCAGAATTAAAGGAAGAGGTGGATGTCCCCGGTCTCACCCTTATTGAAAAGGGGGAACCGGTGAAACTCAAGGAAAGCCGCTTGACCCTATCTTTTAGCCATGCTGTTTACAAGGAGATGGTGCAGGATAAATACTGTGACCAAGTTGAGGCGGCCCTGAAAAGGGTTTTTGACCGGGAATTAAAACTGCATTGTGCTCTAATTTCCGGGGGACAGGAAAAGGAGAAGGAAAAGGAGAAGGAAGAGGAGAATAATTTGGTTCAGGGAGTTATCGACTTTTTTGGCCCTGACCTGGTGCAAAAAAAGGAAGGGACCCCTAAAATCTGAGGCGGGAGGTAAGGGAAAATGGGTTTTGGCAATATGGGCAAGATGATGAAGAAAATGCAGAAATTACAGGTGCAGATGGCAAAGATGCAGGAAGAATTGTCCCAGCGCCTTGTGGAGGCCTCGGCGGGCGGCGGGGTTGTTATGGTCAAGGCCAATGGGGACGGTGAGCTGGTAGAAGTTGTAATTGATCCCACTGTGGTTGACCCTGAGGATGTGGATATGTTGGAGGACCTGGTACTGGCAGCAGCCAACGAAGCCCTGCGCAAGGCCCGGGAAATGATAACGGAGGAAATGGGAAAGTTGACCGGGGGTTTGAACCTGCCGCCAGGCTTGCTCTAGGAGGGACAGGGAGGCTGGGAGATGTATTATCCGGAACCCATTGGAAGGCTGATTAGTGAATTGACAAAACTGCCGGGTATTGGCCCCCGTACTGCCCAACGCCTGGCATTTTATATTTTGGAAAGGCCGGCTGTGGATGTGGAGCGGCTGGCCCGTTCCCTGGTCAATGCCCGGCAAAGGACCAAGTACTGCTCTATTTGTTGGAACATCACTGCTGTTGACCCCTGCCCCCTTTGTTCCAGCGATTATCGGGATAAAAGCACCATTTGTGTTGTTCAGGATCCCCGGGACCTGGTGGCCATGGAAAAGACCCGGGAATACAAGGGGGTCTATCATGTCTTGGGCGGGGCCATCTCCCCCTTAGATGGGATTGGACCGGAGGAAATAAGGATAAAGGAACTTTTGCACAGGCTGCAAGGGGGAAAGGTAAAGGAGCTTATTTTAGCCACTGACCCCAATGTGGAAGGGGAGGCCACCGCCATGTATATTGCTAAATTGGTAAAACCCCTGGGGGTTAAGGTTACCCGCATCGCCCACGGCCTCCCCGTCGGGGGCGAC
>JAAYTH010000183.1 GCA_012523785.1 Bacillota bacterium
ATTCCTGATATCCCCCGGAGGCAAAATCCCCAGTTCCTCCCGTAACCGCCCCGAACTGCCCCCAGTATCAGTCACAGTAACAATGGCAGTAATATTCCCCGAATACTCCTTCAAGCCCCTGAGGAGGACACTAAGGCCGGTACCGCCGCCAATGGCGACAATTTTGGGGCCCTTTTCCAACTGCCGCTGGCGGTAAATAACATCCACAAGACGTTCTTCCTCCGGGGGCAAAAAAACACTGAATAGTGACCGTATGGCCTGCCACAATCCCAGGCTGGCCAAAATAGCCCCCAGAATAAGGTAGACTATTCCCCAAGGCAGAGAAGAAGGGGGTATCGGTATGGGAATCACCATGGCCAGGCCGTAACTTCCCAAAAACACCCCCCCTAGGAATAATAAAAACCAACGCTTTATTTTTAACCCCGGATATAACCATTTTAAGATTGGTTTCATGCATCCACCACCCCTACCCGATCGATATCCCGATGTTCCACCACAACTGGCCCGTGCCTTTGTCCCAACATGCGAACCAACTCTTGGGCCACGGCAACAGAACGGTGGCGTCCCCCCGTACAGCCAATTCCCACCAATAGATGGGTTTTACCCTCCTTGCGATAGTAGGGGAGCAAGAAGAGGAGGAGTTGTGTGACCCGATTCAAAAATTCCTTCGTTGCCGGCCACTGGAAGACATAATGCCTAACTTCATCTTCACAGCCAGAAAGGGGGCGAAGATCATCAATATAGAAGGGATTGGGTAAAAAGCGGACATCAAAAATTAGGTCAATATCTAAAGGCAGCCCATATTTGTAGCCAAAGGATACAATGGTAACCGGCAATTCATCGCCAGAAATTTGGGAGGCAAAAACCTTCCGCAGCTCGTCCTTTAACTGTCCCGTAGAAAAACTACTCGTATCTATAATATGATGGGCCTGGGCCTTTAATTCTTCCAGACGCTGTCGTTCTAACTTGATGCTCTCTACCACCAATCCCTTGGTAGCCAAGGGGTGCCGGCGGCGGGTTTCCTTGAACCTCCGCACCAAGGTTTCATCCGATGCATCCAGGAAGATAATGCGGTAATCATGCCCGGCATTTTCCAACTCCCCCAGGGCGGTAAAAAGGTGATCAAAAAAGTCGCCTCCCCGGATATCTACCACCAGGGCCACCCGGTGAAACTGTCCCCGGGCCTGGGTGCAGAGTTCGGCAAATTTAGGGATGAGGGTGGGGGGGAGATTGTCAACACAATAGAAGCCCATGTCTTCGAGAAAATGGGCCGCCTGGGTTTTCCCCGCCCCGGAAAGACCGGTTATAATTACAAACAACCTCTCACCCTTTTTCATTGTCTTTGCCATTATAATCAATCCCCATTCATTAACTTATTCCCCCATAACTATTCTAAAGCAGCGGCCTAACCTATGTTACCGCCTTCCACTGGAGCGATGGCATGAATGCTTACACAGTAGCATCATTGGCTGCCTTCCCAAGCCAAGCAAAGGGGCTTTAAACCCTGCGGGTTATTTAGACCTTCGCTTAGCATATTCCTCCAAGCGCCGGCGCCGCTTCTGGAGATAGTCCTTTACCCTTTGAACCTTGGCGTTTAAGATCAGTTCCTCCGGCACCCGGGCCTCTTTTATAATTTCCCCCGCCAGCTGCCATTCCCCCACATCATAGGATATATGGCAGTCACTGTTAATTGTGATCATAACCCCCAACCGCACCGCCCAGCGGGCAATTTCCAGGCAGTTATCATAGCTCCCCTTGCGTACCCGAAAGGAGCTGTTGTTGATTTCCACAACCTTGCCCAGCCTTTTGGTCGCCCGCACAAACTGTTCCGGATCTATCTGGTACCTGGGGTTCCCCGGGTGGCTGATAACATCTACATGGGGATTTTCCAAGGCCTTGATCAATATCCGCGTGTTTTCTTCCACAGAATCCCGGGGCTTTATGCACTCGGAGTGAAAACCGGCCAGGACAAATTCAAGGCGGTTCAGAACCCTTTCTGAAAGGTCCAAGGCCCCGTCCTCCAGGATATTGGCCTCCACCCCCCGAATTATTTCCACCCCTTCCACCCGGCGGGGGATAATCCGCATATTGGAAAAATAAATAGAGCAGGCTCCCCCCAGCATTGCCGGGCCGTGCTCTGTTATAGCAAGGAGTTTTAGGCCCTTTTTCTTTGCTTCCCGGGCCACCTCCTGCAAAGTACTGTAAGCATGGCCACTGGCCACTGTATGCACATGTAAATCAGCTTCCAAATGAATTTTAGTCAACCTCCCGATTCTATTATGTGCTCGATTGTCAATTACCTTTTTCAAAATGAATTTTTACAGGACAGTAACCAAACCCCTCTTAGCAATACTGCCTGTAACCCAATCTACCTGCCCCCACATCTTCAAGTGGCACATTACCCTATCTACCCCCAAACCCACAGCCCACAGCATTTCTATATCATATACTTTCACATACTTCGCCCCAAAATAAAAAAACCCTTCTGCATAAACATATTCTGACACACTCCCCCAGTTAAAGCAAGGCCCCCCCAGGGCAAAATGCAAGAACCCTCAGGGTCGCCTCCAGGGGCGAAGGGAAAGTACAAAAGCAAAGTAGCGGAAGGGCAGGGCTCCGGTAACCAGGAGCAAAAATAAATAGACAGCACCACCGGCCAAAACTGCCCCTATAACGGCCAGTCCATCCCCGCCAGCATAGGATATAAACCAAATATGAACCATCTTGACGGTAATGGCCATCCCCAGGGTGGCCAACAGAGGGCGCAAAATAATATCCTTTATTCCTGGCCGGATGTCAATCAGGCGATGGACGGCCCGCAGGTTAAAAAGGGCCGCCACCGTGAAACCTATCCCAGTTCCCAAGGCAGCCCCCCTAATATTTAGGATGGGGATAACAGTCAAATAATAATTCAAGCCAGCATTGCAGCAGGCTCCTAGTAGAACACTCTGCAAGGGGATCCGGGCCTGCCCCAGCCCTTGCAAGATTGCGGCCGTCGTCTGCTGCAGGCTGAGGAAAAAGGACCCATAGGCCAAATAGGATAGGGGGATTCCCGCCTCCGGGGTCCCAAAGAGGAGGGCACATATTTCCCCGGGCAAAAGATAAAGCCCCACCGTGGCCGGTAAACCCACCAAGACCGTCAAACGCAGGGCCTCCCGCACCCGTCGTGAGATCAATTCCCGTTTTTTGAGGGAAGCGGCCTCGGCAATGGCCGGCATCAGGCTGTAGGCAAAGGCTCCGGTAATAACCGTTGGGAAGGCTATGAGGCTGACGGCCATCCCGGTAAGTTGCCCGTACAGGGCCGTCGCCTGCCGCACCGTAAATCCCACCGCCTGAAGGCGCAGGGGCACAATGGCCGCATCCACCGTCTCCATAACCGGCAAAATAAAGGCGCCACAAGTAATGGGAAGGGCAAAGCGGATGATATCCCGCAGGATTTGGACCCTACCCTTAGTTTGGGGCCGCCCAGTATCATTTGGTTGGGGGGAGCGAAGATAGAGGGTTCCCAAAACTGCAACTCCGGCCAGGGCCCCGCTCACCGCCCCAAAGGTAGCGCCGGCGGCGGCGTATTCCAAACCCAGGGGAAGCAGGACAAAGGCCAACCCCAACATGGTTGCAACCCGGAATAATTGCTCGATTACTTGACTTACTGCGATGGCCTTCATCCGCTGTAAACCCTGAAAATGGCTGCGCAAGGATACTAGGATCGAGACAGAGAATACGGCCGGGGCCATAGCCCGCAAGGGGTAAAGAGCCCTGGGATCGCCTAATAAACGGGCTGCAAAAAAAGGAGCTAGAAAATAAAAGGATAAGGAAAGGGTAGAACCAATTACCACCAAAAGTCCAAAGGTAACACGAAATATTCGCCGGGCCGCACTATATCTTCCCCGGGCTACTTCTTCAGCACTCAGCTTGGCGGCGGCAGTGGGGATCCCGGAAACCAACAGTACAAAGGCCATATTGAAAAAGGGATAGGCCATCTGATAGAGACCGATTCCTTCCGCCCCCAACAAGTAGCTCAGGGGCACCCGGTACAATGCCCCAATCATTTTGCTCACTAGGCCAGCCACCGCCAAAGCCAAAGCACCGTGTATAAAGGACACTATCGCCCACCCCTTTAATAAAGAAGGGACGTAAAGACGCCCCGGGCAAAATCTACCTTTAATATATACGCCCGGGCTATTTACATTATGAATTGGCCATCGCTACTTTTGCCTAATTATTACTATAACGCAGTGGGGAACTTTCCGCAGCGGCCCTGATGTTGACAACATATTTAAATAGTGCTATCGTTCCTTGATAGAGGAATAATACTA
>JAAYTH010000184.1 GCA_012523785.1 Bacillota bacterium
GGATATTTGAATATCTTTTCATTAAAGGATAGGGCCTCTGTCAAGGTTCTCTCCTCCCTCTGGAATGGGTTTATCCCGATTTTTAGTAAATGATATGTCGGGATGAGGGTAAAGGTGCTTGCCGGGTTCTGATTTGTATGTTAAATTGTCCCCTTCGGGATGATCAGGTGCTATAATGTCTAAAAAGGAGGGGATCACTATTGAAGCAGGAACACAAATCATCGGGGAAAAGGATTGTTATTACGGTTATCGGTGAGGATAAAATTGGTATTATTGCCGGGGTGACTAATGTACTGGCCGACAATGATGTCAATATTTTGGACATCAGTCAGACTATTTTGCAGGAATTTTTCACCATGATCCTGGTGGCCGATATGGAAGTGAGTCCTATTGACCTGAGTGAACTTAAGGAGCAGTTGGTTCGCAAAGGACAGGAGATCGGTGTCCGCATTGAGGTACAACATGAAGATGTATTTCGCTATATGCACCGGATTTAGGAGGGGATAGAATTGCTTTCATTGCAGGAGATAATGGAAACTTTGACCATGATCCAGGAGGAAAAGCTGGATATTAGGACCATTACCCTGGGGATCAGCCTGCGGGACTGCTGCCATCCTGATCCAGCGGTGGCCCAGGCCCAGATATACGAGAAGATCACCTCCAAGGCCCGGGATCTGGTGCAGGTGGGGGCCAAAATCGAGGCGGAATACGGTATTCCCATTGTCAATAAACGGATTGCCGTTACCCCCATGGCTGTGGTGGCCGAGGCCAGTAAAACGGGGGATTATATAGGTTTTGCCCAGGCTATGGATCGGGCGGCGGCCCAGGTGGGGGTGGATTTTATCGGTGGGTTTTCGGCCCTGGTGGAAAAGGGGATGACCGGGGGGGATAAGTTATTGTTGGATTCTATCCCGGCGGCCCTGGCATCTACGGATAGGGTCTGTTCCTCTGTGAATGTGGCCACTACTAGGGCCGGGATCAACATGGAGGCGGTGGGGCAACTGGGGGAAGTTATTACGAAGACGGCCCGGCTGACGGCAGACCGGGATGGGATTGGTTGTGCTAAGTTGGCCATTTTCGCCAATGTGCCGGGGGATAACCCCTTTATGGCCGGGGCCTTCCACGGTATCAATGAGGCGGAGGCCGTCATCAATGTGGGGGTCAGTGGCCCGGGAGTGGTGAAGCGGGCGGTGGCCCGGGCCGGGGATGTGGATCTGGGGGAGTTGGCAGAAATTATTAAGAAAACAGCCTTTAAGATCACCCGTATGGGGGAATTGGTGGGTCGGGAGGCGGCCCGGCGTTTGGGGGTATCCTTTGGCATTGTGGACCTTTCTTTGGCCCCGACCCCTTCGGTGGGGGATAGTGTGGCTGAGGTTTTGGAGGCCATGGGCCTGGAGTGCTGTGGGACCCATGGGACTACGGCGGCCCTGGCTTTGTTGAATGATGCGGTCAAAAAGGGCGGGGCTATGGCCTCTTCGGCGGTGGGGGGCCTCTCCGGGGCCTTTATTCCCGTCAGTGAGGATACTGGCATGATCCGGGCCGTCCAGGAGGGGGCTTTAAATTTGGAAAAGCTGGAGGCCATGACTTGTGTCTGTTCGGTGGGACTGGATATGATTGCTATACCGGGGGATACGAGACCGGAGACAATTGCGGCTATTATTGCCGATGAGGCGGCCATTGGGGTTTGTAATAATAAGACGACTGGGGTGCGGATTATCCCGGTGCCGGGGAAGGTGACGGGGGAGATGGTGGAGTTTGGGGGGCTTTTGGGACGGGCACCGGTGATGGCGGTGAATAATTTTTCCAGCACTAAATTTATCCGCCGGGGGGGCCGTATTCCAGCTCCTATCCACAGTCTGCGGAATTAAGGAATACTAGTGGGGTGGTTGGGTCATCAATTTTAGGGCTTGGGAATTTGAGGAGGGGGGCACCGGAAGGACCGGGGCCCCTCCTTAGTATGTGTTTCCTACTAGTAATTGTGGCATAATTAGGGCAGCCAAATTTCCTGGCCGGGGAAGAGGAGGTCCGGGTGGCGGATCTGGGGATTATGTCGTAAAATTTCATCTACGGATGTCTGATGGGCCCGGGCAATGGACCAGAGGGTATCACCCGGTCGGACATAATAAACCCTTTCACCGGGGGGTTTTTCTTTTTGTGGTGGAATAGGTTCCTGCCAGTGTTCGGCCTGATCGGGAATATAGACCAGGCTGCCTAAACTTACCAGGGAATAGACCTCTTCTACTTGGTGATTATACATTCGGACACAACCATTGGAGACGGCCTGGCCGATGAGCTCCGGTGCATTGGTGCCGTGGATGCTGTAGTAGGGTTTACTGAGGGCCAGGAGCCTGGTGCCGTAAACGCCGCCGGGGTGGAGCATTTTTTCCACGATGGTGAAGGTGCCCCGGGGGGTGGGGGTGGAGGGTTTGCCTACGGCCACGGGGTAGGAATTGTACTGTCGCCCCTTTTGTTCCAGGTGCAGGGTGCGACCGGGAACGTCTATGACCAGGGAATAATCACTTGCCATTTCTAGTCCTCCCTTCTCTAGTTGGGTTTTTCTTTTGTCCTAGACCTTGCGCCGGGGGCCACCTTTTAATAGGCCCCAAGTTGGGTCTTGTTGAATTAGCAAGATCATATATAATAGGTTATGCGGGTAAGGGTGAAATGGAGCCGAAAGTAGGAAAGAGGCAGTGACTTTGGACCATCATTGTTGATGGGCCGAGGGGGTTAAGGAATGATGGGGGCACGGGCGGTCAATGATTGCTCCTAAGGGTATTGGAGGTTAGAGGAGCAGGGAATGGAACATGGGGCAGGAACACGGAGCAGGAACACGGAGCAGAAACACGGAACGGTGAGGGCACCGTTCCCTACGGTTTAATCGGTAAATTTCGTGGTAATTTGTAGGGAACGACGCCTCCGTCGTTCCGCGCGCACCCCAGTTTATGCGAGAAATGTCGCAATAAATGTAGGGAACGACGCCCCCGTCGTTCCGTGCCCCGGTAATGACCCGATAATACGCCGCCAAAAAGTAGGGGCGATCACTGGTCACCCGCCGAGTAAAGGGGACGGTGACTTTGGACCATTATTGTTGACGGGGCTGGGCCACGGAGATGACTTGCAGGGAAGCCGGGGGATGGGGCACTGCTCCCCAAGGCCGGTAAAAACCGGGGGCTGCCGGGTACAATCCGGGATGAAATCTTAGGGAGGTTGAGGGTGGTGCAGATTATTGTGGTGGGGGCCGGGGAGGTGGGGTATGAGATTGCGGCCCGTCTATCCCGGGACAATCAAAATGTGGTGGTGATCGAGAAGGAGCCCGCCCTGGTGGAAAGGGTTAACAACACTCTGGATGTCTTGGCTATCCAGGGTAATGGGGCCAGTGCCCGGATACTGGAGGAGGCGGGGGTGAGGAGGACCAGTCTACTTATCGCTGTGACGGGTTTGGATGAATCTAATGTCATGGCCTGCATGACGGCCAAACGCTATGGGGTGAAAAAAACTGTGGCCCGGGTCCGCAATGAGGAATATGGGCAGGATCATACCATCTTGTCCAATGAATTTTTGGGGATTGACCTCATAATTAACCCGGAACGGGTGGCGGCCATGGAGATTGCCAAGATCCTTAAAAACCCGGCGGCCACCGATGTGGAATACTTCGCCAAGGGGAAGGTCCAGACCCTGGGTTTTCGTGTCGATGCCGAGGCACCCATCGTGGGGAAGAAAATTATGGATCTTCCTATTTCTTGTCTTATCGGAGCCATCGCCCGCAATGATGAGGCCCTTATTCCCGGGGGCGGTGATATTATCCAGGCCGATGATACTGTTTTCGTCATCGGGAAAACCGGTTCCATGTCGGCCATGGGTTTTTTGACGGGAAAGAGCAGTGAACGTATCCGCCGGGTGATGATCGTCGGCGGCGGCAAGATTGGGTACCAGCTGGCCAGCCGATTACAGGGGCACAAGGCCTTGGGGTTTTCAGTGAAACTTATCGAACAGCGGGCCGACCGTTGTCGTATGTTGGCAGAGGATCTAAGGGATGTCTTGATTTTGAAGGGCTGTGGCACGGATTTGGAGCTTTTGCGGGAGGAGGGCATCGAGGAAATGGATGCCTTTGTGGCGGTGACGGGCAATGATGAGGCCAACATTCTTTCCTGTCTTTTGGCCAAACACTTCGGGGTGCGGAAGGTGATCCTGGAGGTGAATAATCCTGCTTATGCTCCTTTAGTGTATACCTTGGGGCTTTATGAGGCGGTTCATCCCCGGCAGATTACGGCCAGTCTTATATTATCTCTAATACGAAGGGAATCGGTGCTTTCGGTTTCCATCCTGCGGGAAGATCAGGTGGAGGTACTGGAATTGGCCATTGGGCCTGGCTTTCGGGATGTAAACAAAAAGGTGCGGCAACTGAAGCTGCCCCGGGGGATCTTGTTGGGCAGCATCTATCGGGGAAAGGAGGTTATAATTCCCCGGGGTGATGATTATTTACTGGCTGGGGATCGAGTGGTAGTTATAACCCGGCCCGAGACGGCCGATACTGCGGCCGCCTACTTTACGGCATAGGCTTAGGAGGATAATAATGCGTGTGGGGCTAGTAGCTAATATAATGGGTAGTTTGTTGCTGTTTTTGGGGAGCCTGATGCTTATCCCCTTGATCTTTTCCATCTATTATGGCGAAAGTGTGGGGCCATTGTTATGGTCGGGGCTAATAACCATCTTTTTTGGCACCCTCCTCCGGTTTTTGACCCCACCTGCCCGGGATCTGAACGGTCGGGAGGGCTTTGCTGTGGCGGCCTCTAGCTGGCTTTTGGCTGCGGCCTTTGGGTCCTTGCCTTTCCTTTTGGCCGGGACAGCTCCCTCCCTGGTGGATGCCTTTTTTGAAAGCATGTCAGGATTTACGACCACCGGGGCCACTATACTTACCGATGTAGAGGTCCAGGCCAAGGGTATTTTGTTTTGGCGCAGTTTCACTCATTGGCTGGGGGGGATGGGAATTATTGTCCTCTCTGTGGCCATTTTGCCCCGCCTGGGGACGGGGGGGCTACAGCTTTTTCGGGCCGAGGTGCCGGGCCCAGTGGCGGAGAGATTTCTGCCCCGGGTGGCCGATACGGCCCGGGTGCTGTGGTTGGTTTATGGGGGCTTTTCATTATTACAAACCTTATTGTTGCTCCTGGGGGGCCTATCCCTTTTTGATGCCTTAACCCATACCTTTGCCACCATGGGGACGGGGGGATATTCCACCCGCAATGCCAGTGTGGGGGCCTTTGACAGTCTTTATATTGAAATTATAATTTTGCTCTTTATGTTTTTGGCCGGGGCCAATTTCTCCCTCCACTACCGGGCCCTGACGGGTAAGCCCCGGGCCCTGTGGGGGAATACGGAATTCAAATTTTATACTTCTGTGCTAGTGGCTGCCACCCTTTTAATTACTTTTAATCTTTGGCGATCCCATTATGGGAACATACTTACCGCCTTGAGGTACGGAGGATTTCAAGTGGTTTCCATTGCTACCACTACCAGTTTTGTAACGGCCAATATCAGCCGCTGGCCCTCCTTTTCCCAAGGTTTATTGTTGTTTTTGGAATTTATGGGGGGCTGTGCTGGCTCAACGGCCGGGGCTATAAAACAGATCCGGGTACTGGTTCTCTTGAAATACGGGTACCGGGAGATAAGACGACTTCTCCATCCCCGGGCTGTTATCCCTTTGCGCCTGGGAAATAAGGTACTGCCGGAGGGGATTATTTCTGGAATTGTGGGATTTTTATTCCTTTATATTAGTATTTTTTTGCTTGGCAGTCTGCTATTGACCTGGTTTGGCATCGATCTTCCTGTTTCTTTAATGGCTGTGGCCACATCCTTGGGGAATGCGGGTCCGGGGTTACATATGATGGGGCCCCTGGAGAGTTTTGTGGCCTTTCCCGCGGGGATAAAACTATTTTTGTGTTTTTTGATGCTTTTGGGCAGGTTGGAGATTTTTACTGTTTTGGTGCTCCTGGTCCCGGGTTATATAAAGGGAGTACGATTTTTTACCCCTGACTGAGGGGAATGGTGGTTTTGGCTCATCATAGTTAGGGAGCCGGGGGGTTGAATAAGGGATGTGGGGAACCACGGAGCGGTGAGGGCACCGCTCCCTACGGTTTAACCAATAAACATCGCGATAAATGTAGGGAACGACGCCCTCGTCGTTCCGTGCGGACCCCGGTTTAACCGAAAGATATCGCGATAAATGTAGGGAACGACGCCCCCGTCGTTCCGTGCGGACCCCGGTTTATGCGGGGGATTTTGCTATAAATGTGGGGGAACCACGGAGCGGTGAGGGCACCGCTCCCTACGGTTTAACCAA
>JAAYTH010000185.1 GCA_012523785.1 Bacillota bacterium
AAACGGATATGGATGTACTTCTGGTCCTCCAGTATGCGGAGAAAATGCGGAAAATGGATCTGGAAAAACTTGAGATAGAAACCCTATCTGGCATTGATCGCTATGTCAATGATGTCAGCTACTGGCTAGTGGATGAAGAGGGGATGCAGGAACAGGTTGATCGGATTTTAAGAAGGATAAAACCTGAAGAAAATCGGGATATTCGTGTCCAGGTATTAAATGGCAATGGGCGCAGCGGTGATGCCAGTGAATTGGCTGCAGAATTACGCCGTTATGGTTTTAATGTCGTGGCCGTCGGCAATGCAGACCACTTTGACTACAAGGAAAACCTGCTTATACCTCATAGTGAAGAATCCTCGGTTGTGCGGCAAGTAGCCCGCGTAGTTGGAATTTATTGTGTGGGACAAGATGAAGACTTTGCTGAAAACCGGGATGAAAGGGCTGATGTTACTATTATTGTGGGGAAGAACTATAAGTAGTGGTGGGGCAATTTAGAATATCTGATCAAGTAAGGAAGATAGCCGGTTCGGTGGTTTCCATTAGAACAAACAGGGGGGATGTTGATGAATAGTAGGGCAAAGGCGTTACTGGCTGCCCGTGCTGCCGAAGAAAGAAAAGCGAAGGATGTTACCGTGCTCGACATTCGCAGGCTTTCGCCTTTTTGTGATTTCTTTGTTATTGCTGGTGGCAGCAGTGGGATACAGGTAAAGGCCATTGCCGAAATGGTAGAAAGCAAGCTCTCCGAAGCTGGTTTCCCCTTGGATCATAGGGAAGGCCATGGTGAAACAGGCTGGATCCTGTTAGATTACGGCGATGTGGTGATACATGTATTTTACGAGGAGCAACGTTCTTTCTATGATCTGGAACGGCTTTGGGGTGATGCCAAACGGGTGGAATTTGCCGGTGGCAAATAATTGACTTAAATATCGTATTGTGGTATGGTTAAATTGTCCAAAATTGAATAGGAAAATCCTGTGGTCCGAAAGGTTAAAAGGGAAAGCGGTGAAAAACCGCTGCAGCCCCCGCTACTGTGAGCGAGGATGAAATCCCAGTACACCACTGTCCAAACCCCAGGGAAATGCCTTGGGCCTGACGGATGGGAAGGTGGGATGGAAGATGAATCGCCAGCCAGGAGACCTGCCGCATGATTTATAGGTTGACCTTCGGTGGGAAGGGAAAAACGAAAGATAACTGTCTAGCTCCCTAAATGCCGAAGAGGGAGCTTTTGGTTTTTTAATAGGGTTAAAGGGGGTGTTTCTCCCAGGACAGTTAGGTTAGTTTAGACAATTAAATAACTGAAACAAGGACCCCTTTGGGGGTTTTAAGAAGGAAGTCCGGTGCAATTCCGGCGCGGTCCCGCCACTGTGATGGTTTTTTATAAACCTGAGCCAGGAACTTACCTTGTTTCCCAGCAGCCGTACTGCCTACGCGGATAGGAAATGGTTTATGAACATACCCCACCCCGTCATGGTAGACGGGGTGTTTTCCTTGGCTGGCGGCCAAGGAGTAAATTAACCAAAGGAGCATCTGAAAGGAGGTGGGGAAATTGAAGATAGATGTAAGGGCCTGTTCCTTCAGCTATGGGATTCAATTGGTTTTGGATGAAATAAACATTCAGGTTAAAAAAGGGGAGGTAGTGAGTATCGTAGGTCCCAATGGTTCTGGCAAGAGCACCCTTTTGCGTTGCATTTGCCGGGTGCTGCAGCCCGAGGGAGGTGTTGTTTACCTAAATGGTAAAAATGCAGCCCATTATAAGCCCCGGGAGCTGGCAAGGTTTTTGGGTTATGTGGCTCAAGATGAGGCGGAGGTATTTCCCCTAACCGTCTACGAAGCTGTCCTTCTGGGGAGAAAGCCCTATCTTTCTTGGGGAGTGGGGCCCCGTGATAGGGAAGTTGTGCAGCGGGTACTGGGCTTTATGAAGATCGACGGATTTGCCCTAAAGTATCTTAATGAAATGAG
>JAAYTH010000186.1 GCA_012523785.1 Bacillota bacterium
AGTTTACTTTTATTGGGGAGCCTGTTCTTCGCCATCCGACCCTCTCCGGCCCATTGGGCCCTTCTCCTTGATGGGGAGGTGGTGGGCTGGGTGGAGGATCGGCAGGAGTTGGAGGAGGCCCTTCACCAGCTGCAGGAAGAAAAGAAAAGTAGTTACGGTCCCGGGATAGAACTGGCCAGAGCCCTGGAATTTGAACAGGTTACCGGCCGAAATATTAAATGCGAAGAACCGGGCCCGCTGGCCCGGCGTCTGGAGGGGGAATTGGCCTACACCCTGCCGGCATCCCTTATTATGGTAGATGGAACCCCGGTGGCGGCCCTAAAGCAGGAAATAGAAGCCCAGCAGGTGTTGGACGCGGTCCGGGAACAGTACCTCCCCACGGAAGAAGACACAGTTTTGGAAGAAATGACCATGGCCGAGGCGGTAGAAATAGTCCCCGGGCGGGTGCCAACCGGGGAGCTATGTAACGGTGAAGAGGCCCTGCGGATTCTCCTGCGGGGTACCGATGAGATCATCACCCACCGGGTGGCAAAGGGGGAATCCCTTTGGAGTATAGCCCAAGACTTTGATCTTACCGTCGAAGACCTGAAGGCAGCCAACCCGGATCTGAAGACGGAAGTGCTCCAGATCGGCCAAGAATTAGATCTGGTGGTACCCAAACCCTATCTGACAGTGCAGACTAAAGAAAAGACAACCTTTACCCAATCAATACCCTACCCCACCCGCACCCTTAAAGATGCCAATCTCTATATCTATGAGCGGAAGGTGCAAAAGTCGGGGGTGGCGGGCAGCAAGGAAGTTACCTGGGAAATTGTGCGGGAAAATGGCCAAGAAATAGAAAGGGAACTAGTAGAAGAAAAACTGCTGGAAGAACCCGTCACCCAGGTGGTGGCCCTGGGGACCAAGATGCCGGAGGCCCGGGGAACGGGAACCCTGAGCTGGCCCATGAGCCGGGGGAGTATTAGTTCCCGCTACGGTATGCGTCGGGGTCGCATGCACAGCGGCGTCGATATTGCTGCCCCCGTCGGATCCCCCATCACCGCCGCCGACAGCGGGGTGGTGACCATGGCCGAATGGTATGGGAGCTATGGCCGGGCCGTCATCATCGACCATGGTAACGGCATTTCCACCTTATACGGCCACTGTTCGGAAATTTTGGTCCGGGTCGGAAACAAGGTTTCCAAAGGGCAGCTCATCGCCCGGGTGGGAAGTACCGGCCGCAGCACCGGTGCCCACCTCCACTTTGAAGTGCGGGAAAATGGCCGGGCCCGGGATCCCATGGGATATTTTAAATAATAGAGTTTATGCTAATAAACGGGGGCTTTCTCCTGGCATATTCCGGGGATAGCCCCCTTTTTTCAGCGAATTTTAAGGGGGATGTCAGCCGGCGCCCCTCGGAAAAATGAAATTGAAGATGCGGCAGTGGGGTGGTAGGCCATCCTGTACCAACAAAAGGCAGAGATTCATGGGGAAAGGAGGGAAAAATTGTCCTCTGATTATGGGTATTTTAAGGAAAAAATCCTTGCCCTGACGGGGTTTGATCTCCACAGCTACAAGGAAAAGCAGATCCGGCGCCGCCTGGGTACTTTAATGCAGTCCCTGGGTGTGGATAACTTCCGTGCCTATTATGAGATCCTCAAAAAAGAACCCCAGCATTTAGAACGGTTTTTCCAACGGGCCACCATCAATGTCTCCGAATTCTTCCGCAATCCGGAACGATTTCGGGAGCTGCAGGAGACCCACCTGCCGGCATTGTTGGCCCGCAAAGGCCGTCCCCGGGTCTGGAGTGCGGGGACATCCACCGGGGAAGAGGCCTACACCCTGGCCATCATCCTTTCAGAGGCTATACCCCACTACTCCGGTATCATCCTGGCCACCGATGTGGATCAGGAGGCATTGCAATTTGCCCAGGAGGGGATATATCCCCCCGGGCGCCTACGCCATCTTCCCCCAGGCCATTTAGAAAAGTATTTTCTAGCGGCCGGGGAAAATTATCAGATCAAAGATAAAATCAAATCCCGGGTCAGGTTTAAAAGGCACGATCTCCTGCGGGGGCCCTTTGGGCGGGGTTTTGATCTCATCCTCTGCCGCAATGTGGTCATCTATTTTACCGAAGAAGCCAAGGATAAAATTTATAGGGGATTTACCCAAGCCTTAAACCCCGGTGGCATCCTCTTCACCGGGGCCACCGAGCAGATCTTCGCCAGCCGCGACCTGGGCCTTATCAACCTATCCCCCTTCTTTTATCAAAAAAATTAGCATTACCGGGATGTTTCCCCCATCCCGCCAGTAATTAGTGCCTCCGGGCTGCGCCCCCAGGAGTGGGAATAGGTCAATCCAGTAGGAGTTCCGACACCGTGACCAACTCATATCCCTCATCCACCAGCCCCGAAAGTATCCGGGGCAGGGCCTCCACCGTCTGTTCCGTAGGATGTAAAAGGACAATGGCCCCATTGTGGGGGTCCTTCAGCACCCTAGCAATAATGGTTTCCACCCCCGGCTGTTCCCAATCAATGGTATCAATGCTCCACATAATAGTTCTATAATCCAGCTCGGCGGCAGTTTCCACCACCTGCCGATTCCAATCCCCGTAAGGTGGGGCAAACAGGGATGGTTTAACCCCCGTCAGGTTTTCCAGCAGGGCCTCCGTCTCTAAAATTTCCGACCGTAGCTCCTCCGGGCTGATCTGGGTAGGATAGGGATGGGAATAACTATGGTTTCCCAATTCGTGGCCCTGGGCATAGATATGGCGGGTGAGTTCGGGGAACTGCTCTACCCAGCGGCCTTCCATGAAGAAGGTGGCCTTGGCCCCATGTTCCTTTAGGGTGGCCAGCATGGCCGGGAGAAATTCCGCCCCCCAGGCCACGTTGCAGGTGATACTTATCAAAGCTTGCTCAGGCCCGCCGCTAAAAATGGGTTCACTCCCTCCGGCAAAGACCTGCACCAATTCCCTCACCCCCAGGGTAGAGGCAATCCCCAGGCCGGCCAATAAAACCACCAAGATAAGGATGATTACCTTTGTCAGCCAGGGCCGGGACGGCGCAAAAAAGAATAGCAGGCGCATTTTTATTCACCCCCTTGTGGGCCTAGTCTTCTATAAAAAACTATTCCCCCCGGGGGATTATTATAACTGTTTGCCGGGTAAAACCACTGCTGCCCGCAAGGGGGGGCGGGGCGATACCTTAAAGAAGTAATATAAACGTAACTTGAATGTAATATGGCTGTAATATAGAGCCCCTATAATTTAAGTCACAAAGGACAAAAACCTTTGAACCCCCTCTTGAATGCGTGGCTTACGCCACGTATTCTTTTTTTCTAAACAAATGAAAGCCCCGGCTGTAACCAGCAATTACCCTTGTCCCCAGGGCCGAGAAGCCTTATACTTAGAGGGGAGGACAAGCCGGGGAAAGTGAGAGGGGGGAAATCTGTGCAGGAAAAGATTTTAGTGGTAGATGACGAACCGACTATCTTGGAGTTTGTGCGCATCAACCTGGAAAAGAACGGCTTCCAGGTCATAACCGCCTCCGAAGGCACCCAGGCCCTACGCCTGGCCCAGGAAGAACGGCCCAGTTGTGTTCTCCTGGATGTCATGCTGCCCGGCCTGGATGGTTTTGAAGTTCTGCGGGAACTGCGTAAAACATTATATATGCCTGTCATCATGCTCACCGCCAAGGACGATGACATCGACAAGATCCTGGGCTTGGAGTTGGGGGCCGATGACTATGTGACCAAGCCCTTTAACCCCCGGGAGCTGGTGGCCCGCATCAAGGCCATCCTGCGGCGGGTGGATAAAACAGTGGCCAATGTCAAGACCGATGAGGAACTCCTCACCGTCGGCGAAGTGAGCCTCGATCTCAAGCGCCACCAGGCCCAATTCCAAGGGAAAATAGTGGAACTTACCCCCAAAGAATTTGAACTCCTCATGTATTTGATGGCCAACCCCGGCAAGGTCTTATCCCGGGATCTCCTCCTCAGCCAAGTCTGGGGCTATGATTACTTTGGCGATTCCAAAACCGTCGATGTCCATGTCCGCCGCCTGCGGGAAAAAATTGAAGTAGACCCCAGCTCTCCCCTCAACATCATCACCGTCTGGGGAGTGGGCTACAAATTTAGGGAAGAGAATGATGTTTAAGAGTATCAAGTGGCGCCTGGCCCTCACCTACCTCATCCTCATACTTATTTCCCTCACCGCCATGGGCACCTTTCTCCTCCGGGCCATGGATCACTACTATGTGCGGGAAATTGAAGAAAACCTGATGGCCCATGCCCGGGTCCTCTCCCACTATGCTGAACTTACCTTTTTGGGCAACGACTTGGCCCGCCAGTTCGGCCAGGATGTGGAGGCCCGGGTTCAGATCTTGGATGATGGGGGTCGGGTGGTGGGTGATTCCCTCTGGCCCGAGGCTCCCATCGGCGAACCCCTGGAACATCCCGGGGTAGAGGAGGTCCTGGCGGGGGAAGTGCAGAGCGGCCTCAAACAGTCTCCCCCCGGGGAAGAACGGATGCTCCATGTGGCCGCCCCCCTCCGCTCGGGGCAGGATATCATCGGCGCTGTTTACCTATCGACCAGCCTGGCCCGGGTAGATCAGACCCTAACCGTGGCTCGAAACCTGCTCCTTTTTGGTACCGGCATTGCCTTGGCCATCTCCCTTCTGGTGGGTTTCTACCTGGCCCGCACCGTCACCGGCCCCATCCGGGAGATAGCCCAGGCCGCCACCGAAGTGGCTGGGGGGAAGTATGAAAAACGCCTTACCCCCCGGGGCCAGGATGAATTGGCCCAATTGGCTGCCACCTTTAATTATCTCACCGAAAGGCTAAAGGCCACCATTGATGAAATTTCTGGGGAAAGAAAGAAATTAGCCACCGTCATGGCCAGCATGGGGGATGGGCTGGTGGCCGTGGACAAGGAGGCTAGGGGCCTGCTCCTTAACCCCGCCGCCGAAGAAATCTTCGGGGTAAAGGGGGAAAATGTCATTGGTTTTCCCCTGCCCGAGGCCATAGACCAGCCGGGGCTGGGGGAGCTACTAATAGAGGTTTTAGAACAGGGGGAACCCCTGGTGGATGAGATGGAGCTATCTGCTACCTCCCCGGCCATCTACCGGGTTCAGGTTTCGCCTGTTCGGGCCCCGGAGGGGGATATTGCCGGGGCCGTAGCCGTCCTGCGGGACATTTCCGACCTGCGCCGCCTGGAACAAATGCGCCTCCAATTTTTGAGCAATGTATCCCACGAACTCCGCACCCCCCTCACCTCCATCAAGGGCTTTGCCGTCACCCTGGCTGATGACCTGCCCCCGGAGGGTCCTACCCGCCACTATGCGGAAGTTATCGAACAAGAAACCGACCGCCTGGCCCGCCTGGTGGATGATCTCCTCAACCTGTCCCGCATGGATGCCCTCCAGCTCACCATGGAACCAGTGTCCACGGATCCCGCCCGGCTTATAAAGGAATGCTTAAATCAGCTTTCCCCCCGGGCCCGGCGGGCCGGGATAACCCTGGGGGGCAATGTATCCCCCGGGCTTCCCCGCCTCCTCTGTGACCCGGACCGGATAAAACAGGTCCTCATCAATCTTTTGGATAATGCCCTTAAATTCACCCCCCCGGGCGGCAGCATCAGGGTGGATGCTTGGGCCGCCAGTGAGCACCTGCATATTTCCATCCTGGATACCGGCATTGGCATCCCCGCCCCCGATCTCCCCAAGATCTTCGATCGTTTTTACCGGGTGAATGTGGCCCACTCCCGCACCTTGGGGGGCACCGGCCTGGGTCTTTCCATCGTAAAGACCTTGGTGGAAGGGCACCGGGGCACCATCGATGTCCAAAGCCGCCCCGGGGAAGGGACGGAATTTGTGATTCGGCTTCCCCTGGGGCACCGCTGAATAATCAATCCCTTGGCCGCCCCTTACTTTACAGTTTTGTTACTAGTTCCTAACTCTCTTGTAATGTGAAATCCGTATAATTAGAGTTACCCCCGGTGAACTGAAAGTAAATTTTAAATAACCGGAGAGGGAAGCCACCGGAAAGGAAGCAAATATATGCAAATAAACCCCCGATCCCGGCAAAAATACATCCTTTTTATTATTACCGCCCTCCTTTTGTTGGCCCTCACCGCCTGCGATGGGCAGGACCTGGGGGATCCCGAGGGTAAAAACATGACCATTACCCTTCATTACATCAGCGGGGGACGGGACAACCCACTGGAGCGGGAAATCCCCATCCCGGCAGCAGATGAAATACCGGAGATGGCCCGGTCCCTGGTGGAGGATTTTCGTAACCTCACCCAGATTGGCAAAACCCACCCCATCATCCCCCCGGGAACCAGGCTGGTGGATTTAAAGATCATGGATGGTTTGGCCTACCTGGATTTTTCCCGGGAAATGCAGGATAACCACTATGGTGGCTTGGAAGCCGAGGTCAACACCATCTACTCCCTGGTCCAGACCTTGACCCAATTTCCCCAAGTAAAGGCGGTACAATTTTTAATCGAAGGACAGCAGGTCAAGACCATTGCCACCGGTGCCGTCGATCTCACCGAACCGGTGCACCCCCTGGCCCCGAACCAAATCACCCCCGACATGTATAGTGCCTATAAAGAAAAGATTTCCTTACCCCCTGCCGGCAGCTGCACCTGGTCCCAATTGGTGCAGTGGGAGGGGAGTTTTGCCTTACCCCCGGGCCAATATCAGGACCTGGCCTGGGGGGATCTTAACGGGGACGGCCAGGTGGAAATAGTAGCTGCCATCGGGGAAAAGGTGGCCATCTGGACGCCGTCGGAGCGGGGCTACCGCCTGACCGGGGAAACTTCCCTAAAGGCAGTGGAGCAGATTCTCCTGGGGAAAACCAGGGGACAGAAACAGGCGGAGATCATCGCCTGTACCGATAGAAAGATCTATATTTTGGGCCGGGAAGGAAATGGATACCGCCAGCTGGCCAGTATAGAAACCCCGGCCCCCATGGCCAGTGTTGCTGTTGGCGATACCACCGGGGATGGGCGGGACGAAATTATTCTTCTCTACGGGGAGGGGGATCCTGCCCAGGCCGACTACACGGCGGTGGCCGAAATCTGGCAGTATTCCAATGGAAATTATGAAAAAACCTTCCGGGTAGAAAACCTACCCTATTTCCGCATGGAAGTGGCCCCCATTACCAGCCAGGGACAGCAGGGGATCGTTGCCCTAGGCCAGCAGGGATTGACCTTTTATGCCTGGAATGGCAAGACCTTTGCCGAGATCCATAAAAACCCCGGCATTGATGCCAAATACACCACCCTCCTAAGTGGCGATTTCACCGGCAAAGGGCGGAGGGAACTTATTTTAGAAGATAATAAAAGGCAGGATCTCTATCTATATACCTGGGAAGGGGAGCACCTGCGCAAAGTATGGCAGGGGAGCACAGGTTTTCCGAATACCCGGCCGCCCTTATTGATTAGGGATCCCCAAGGCCGTGGGCGGCAAACACTTCTTTTGCCCGCCACCGGCGCAGGCGGCTGGCAATTTCTCACCTGGAAAGGGCAGGCACCAGTTCTTTATACCATTGATACGCGGGGCACAAAAGGGATTACAACTATCCTCCCCGGCCCCGGCGGCCGCCTGCTTTACAGCCGCCAAGTATCAACCGACGGCCCCCGCCATCGCATCTATGTGGGGCGCTGGCGGCAGCCGGAATTAGTTACCTAAAGGAGGATGTGGGGATGAGAAGGAATACTATAGGCCTAGTATTTTTAATTATACTGCTGGTGGTTTTAAATGCTGGCTGTGGCTATTTTAGAGGAAATGGAGAAAATCTTAATCCCGGGGGAAATTCACCAGGGAACGAGGAAGAAAATGGTGCCGGCCTGGTGGATGAGGAGGGGTACACCCGGGTCAAAGTATTGGCCCAGATAGGGGACGGAACCCTGCAGGATCCGGCGGGAATAGCCATTAATGCCGC
This sequence comes from Bacillota bacterium, assembly GCA_012523785.1. Classification (GTDB taxonomy): domain Bacteria; phylum Bacillota; class DTU030; order DTU030; family DTU030; genus JAAYTH01. The sequence continues at coordinate 7,927 of JAAYTH010000186.1, forward strand.
CGGTGACATCTATGTTTCCGACGCCGCCGCCCATCGGATCTACCGCTACAACTCGGCTGGGGAACTGGAAGAAGAAATAGGCTCTGCGGGGGAGGGTCCGGGGGAATTTGAACAGCCCGGGGCCTTAGCCCTGGATGCCGCCGGCAATATTTATATTGCCGACATCGGCAACAACCGGGTGCAGGTGTTAGATCCTGAGGGCCATTTTTTGCGGCAGGTGGGAAACCGGGAAGAATTCTCCTCCTTTTTCAGCTCCCAGGATGATTATGACACCCCCCTGGGCGGTATAGCTGCCACCGGAAGTGGGGGCCTTTACTTGACCCTCAAGGGGGCCTACTATGATATTACTGATAACCAACTGCGCAAGTACAGCCCCGAGGGGCGGCTGGATCTAAAGCTGGGAAGTGTACTGGAAGGAACCATCGATCTGGTTCCCTTCACCTGGCCCGAGGCCCTGGCGGTGGATAAAAAGGGGACCGTCTACATGGCCCACGGTGCCAACGGGGTGGGCAAGATCATTGTAATACCCATGGAGGGCAATACCCCGGTGGCGGAGGAAATCCTCCAGTTCGGCAACCTGGGCAAGGGGAAGGGCGAATTCATGCACACCCCCGCCGGTATTTGTGTAGATGGCCAGGGGGATATTTATGTTTCCGACACCCACAATGACCGCATCCAGGTCTTTGACTCCAACGGAAGATGGCTCCTCATGTTTAATCTGAAGGATACTAAAGAGGGGGAATTATCAAACCCCGGCCCCCTGACCCTGGATAAAGAGGGGAACCTTTATGTGGTTGACCGGGGCAAGGCCCGCATCCTTAGGCTGGCCGATCCGGTACACCATGGAAGTGTGGGATAAAAAGTACTGAGGTGAAATATGTGGCCGAAAAAATCCTGGTGGTAGATGACGAAAAGCCCATCGCCGATATCCTGCGCTTTAATTTGGAAGAGGCGGGATATAAAGTTGTGGTGGCCTATGATGGGGAAGAAGCAGTAGAAAAGGCCCGGCGGGAAGCCCCTGATCTTATTATATTAGATATCATGCTGCCCAAACTGGACGGCTTCAGCGTCTGCCGCCAGATCCGCACCTTCTCCCCCGTCCCCATCCTCATGCTCACCGCCAAAGAAGAAGAAGTAGATAAAATCCTGGGCCTGGAGTTGGGGGCCGATGATTATGTGACCAAACCCTTCAGCCCCCGGGAAATCTTGGCCCGGGTGAGGGCTATCCTGCGCCGCATACAGTCCATGGAAGAAAGGGAAGAACCCCCGGTACTGATCTTTGGTGATTTGGAGATAGATCTGGAAAGGGTGGAAGTAAGGAAAGGCAACCATCCCCTAGATCTCACCCCCCGGGAATTCGATCTTCTCAAATCCCTGGCCCTGGCCCCGGGGCGGGTTTTTTCCCGGGAAATCCTTCTGGAACAGGTGTGGGGTTTTGATTATTATGGCGACATCCGCACCGTCGATGTGGCCATCCGCCGCCTGCGGGAAAAACTGGAGGACAAACCCAGCCGCCCCCGCTATATCCTAACCCGGCGGGGGGCCGGGTATTACTTCAGGGGGAATTAAGCATGTTCAAGAGCATCCAGTGGAAGATGGGGCTCATTTATTTTCTCCTCATCCTCATTGCCATGCAGGTCATCGGCGTACAGCTCCTGCAGTCCCTGGAGCAATATTACGAAAATAATTATGCTGCCGGGCTTACAGCCCAGGGGGAGCTCATCGGTGGGCTCCTTCGCCGCTATTTTACCGACTCCCTCCAGGAGGAATATATTGCCGGCCTGGTGGGGGAATTCCGCCTGGAAACCGGGGCGGAAATTATTGTTTTAGACGGCAACGGGGTTGTCCTGGGGGCCTCCCAAGGGCGGGGGGATCTTTTGGGGAAACGATTAGCCCAGGCCGAGGTGACCCGGGCCCTGACAGGTATCGCCGGGCAAGAAATCCGCTGGGATGCCCACCGGCAAGAACGTTCCATGGCGGTGGCCACCCCCGTCACCGCCCGGGGGGACATTGTCGGCGTGGTGTACCTCTCCGGCTCCCTGGCGGAGATCGACCAAACCCTGGCCGATATACGGACCTTCCTCCTCAGTGCCACCCTTGTGGCCCTGTTAATTACCGGCATCATCGGGGCCGGCCTGGCCCGCACCATCACCCGCCCCATCCAGGAGGTCACCGAGAAGGCGGCCCTCATCGCCGCCGGTGATTTTGACCAGCATATTGATGTCCGGGCCGCCGATGAGATCGGCCAACTGGGGGAGACCTTTAATTATCTTAGCCGCCGCCTCCAGGAAAACCTGCGGGAGATCGCCCACCAGAAAAACAAGCTGGAGGCCATCCTTTTTTATATGAATGATGGGGTCTTGGCCCTGGACGAAGGGGGAGCCCTCATCCACATCAACCCCACTGCTTGCCAGATGACGGGCCTGGTGCCGGGGGAGGCCCTGGGTAAATCCTGGCGCCAGATCCCCTTTTTAAAAGAGATGGAAGAAGGGCTGCAACAATTGTGGGCCGGGCGGGACAACATCTCTATGCAGTTGGTAACCTCCTGCTCCACGCCCCTGGTCCTCCAGGTCCACCTCACCTCCCTGCGGGATGTGGGGGAAAATTTGAGCGGCACCGTCATCGCCCTCCACGACATCACCGAACAGGAAAAATTAGATTCCATGCGGCGGGATTTCGTGGCCAATGTTTCCCACGAAATAAAGACCCCCCTTACCACCGTCAAAAGTTATGTCGAAACCCTTTTAGATGGGGCCATCCAGCGGGAGGAACTGGTGCGCCCCTTCCTCCAAGTGGTTTTGACTGAAACGGACCGTATCGCCCGGCTGGTGCGGGATCTGCTACAACTTTCCCAGCTGGATTATGAAGAAGTAAGATGGCGTAAACGCCCCCTATCCCTGGGGGATTTACTGCACCAGGCCCTCCAGCGCTGGCTGGTGGAGGCCGAAAGGCAGGCCCTAAAGTTGACCCTGTGCCTTCCCCCCGACCTGCCTCCGGTCCTGGCCGACAAAGATCGCCTGGAACAGGTGGTGGAAAACCTCCTCAGCAATGCCGTCAAATTTACCCCGGCCGGGGGCAGCATTAGCCTTGGGGCCCAGGTCCAGGATGGCTATATCAGAACAACCATAACCGACACCGGTATCGGCATCCCTCTGGAGGACCAAGGCCGCATTTTTGAACGTTTTTACCGGGTAGACAAGGCCCGTTCCCGCTCCCTGGGGGGCACCGGGCTGGGCCTTTCCATCGCCCAGGAGCTCATCCGGGCCATGGGGGGCGAAATAGAACTAGAGAGCACGCCGGGGGAGGGGACCCGGGTTTCCTTCCTCCTCCCGGTGGCAGAAGAATAAGGGGGAGCTGTCAGTATGATGGGCGAAAGGGGTAAAACCGTAATCCTCATCCTCCTGGTCGGTTTTAGCGTAGTCCAGACCGGCCTCCTCTGGTATGGTTTCCGCCCCCCGCCGGTTCTGACCCTAACCCCTCCGCCGGGACCGGCCCAGCTGAAGGAGGAAAAAGAGACCATTGAGCTCCTCGCCCCCACCCGGGCCCTTCTTTCCCTGGGGGAGGGGGATTTTGCTCCACTGTACCCCAATTCACCTTTATTTCAGGGGGCCTGGGAAAAAATAGCCGCCGGCCTCAAAAAGAAAGAAACCTGGCTGCAGCGGGACTGGGAACCCCTGCCCCATACCCCGGATCTGGATATTCCCGGCACCTACCAGTGGGATTTTCCCCTGGCCCTCAGCCTAGACCAGTGGCGGGATTTACTTTTGCCAGAAGCCGGGCCGGCCACTGCATCCCCCAACCTGGCCCAATTGGTATTGGCTCCGGACCAAGGGACCTATGTCCATGATGGGGAGGGGAACTACTATCCCTGGGAGCTTGGTGTTGAATTGCCCCTACCGGGAGACAGGGATGGGGCCCCACCGGGAGATGGCGATACGGCTGTAGCCCATGGAGAC
>JAAYTH010000187.1 GCA_012523785.1 Bacillota bacterium
GCTCAACTACAACCTTTAATTAGTGCCGCCTGGAGTGAGGCCGAGGATCCTGGCATTAGGATGTAAAGATCCCTCAGACATTGTCCACCCTGTGCTACGCCTTGGGCAGGCAGAATGACAACTAAGATGTTTTGCCATTGTTTTTTTACATTGGGATACATGTAATTCGTTTTCGTCGGCCTATTCTACTTCCATACCGTACTGGAGGGCTGTTTGACAGGGGGAATTGTCGATCATCTGCAAATAGTGAAAACCTGTCCAGTAGTCTAAAAACCTGTTATGGTATTTTGAAACCGAACTGACAGAAACACGGTATTTTGTGGCGACATCCCTTTGCCGTACTGAACGGGAACCATTTAGGTAAGATAGGGAATATTCCAGGGCTGCGGCCCAAACGCCCGGCTTACGAAATATGGGTTCTTGGTGGGCACTGTATTCATACCAAAGGGAGATGAGAATTTCTATTTCCAGGGGAGTGTAGTGCTTCTTCATCCTATCCCACAGTAATAATGCGGTATAATAGTAGAGCATATTGTTCCAATTATCTCGATCTAATATTTCATCATCAAAATGAAAGGTCCAGACAATATCATTGCTATCTATTTTATTAAAGGCTTTAATAAATTCCTCCTCAATTTCGGGCTCCCAAAAGGCTTCTAGGAAGGTTAGGCCTTCAAATTCATCATGTTCCAATGTATAAAATATTTTACGGGACCTATAGAGATCCCGGAGATTTTTAATGGCTATACTGATATCAATGTCCATATACAAGGGCTGTTCTTCTATTAGTATATTTTGTTCCCCGATCAGCTTTAGGATGGTAGTGCTATTTTTTCTTAAAAATGTGGGCCAGTCACAGCTATGATCTTTCTTTTCTAACAACACCTTATGAAGGCGTTTTTTTATTAAATGGGGAATAGCAAATACGCTAAATAGGCCTAGATGGCTTTCCCCGGTGGGAAATGCCCGCAGTACCAGGTAGATTTCTTCATCCATGGCCTCTTTGAATCTGGGCAGGAAAAAGGTTAGGGTGTCTTTGGTGAAAATATCCTTGAGGAGGTATTCATTTTCATTGATTTTATCCGTGACCTCAAGGATGGAAAGGGGTACCTGTTCCCACTTTTTTATCTCTTCTAGGGAAATGGCCCCAAAACCACTTTTCCTTTTTTTTATGTACTCCCCAAAGGGGGTCATCCCCGAAGGAAGGATATAGTCAAATAAGAACCACTCTATAAAACCATTATCTAGGAAATTATACTTTATAAAACCCGGTCTGTTTTCCAAAGCGTCTGCATGGTGGGCTGCAAAAACCCTGTGGGCCCTTTCAATTTCAGCCTGCATTGAACTGAGATAATTCCATAATTCGTCCTTTAAGAGTGTTGAATCTCTTTCTAATTTTATGTGGGTGAAATTCATGAGATTATTTTTTTGCAGACAACAATGTTTATACTTTTTGCCACTGCCACAGGGGCAGGGATCATTTCTTCCGGCTTTTCTGGCCATAATATCCCTCCTCATATATTATATGTTGTGGCGAAGTCCCCCGGGGGAATACTATCTTACAGTATTATTAAAGATTAAATTGTGATTTCCTTGTTGGCTTCTTGAATTCAAGGGGCAATTTTCGGCCACAATTCACTTTTCCCGACATTCTGCAGCCCAATTATACAGGAAAACATTGCCACGATGGAGAAAATAGTTAACGGGGTGTGGGTTGGGGGAGATGGTGTTTTTTAACCAATATGCTTTCTGCCTTTTCTAAATTGTTTTTCCATGAAATCTTTGCTCTGCATTATCAGGTCGGAAATGCGGAGATGGTTTGTTGGGTTATTAGTTGTTGGAGGTGTATGAATGTTAGTTGGAATTGATGTGGGTGGCACCTTTACCGATGGGGTCCTTTATAAGGAAGGAAGGATCCTAAGGACCTTAAAGAGGCCGACTAGGGATGATAATTTGCAGGAATCCATAGTGGGTGTTTTAGATGGTTTACTCCCAGATGGGGCCGGGGGGGATATTAGCCGGGTGGTCCTCAGCACTACACTGGTAACAAACCTTTTGGCCACCGGTGGGGGGGATGAGGTGGCCCTGATACTGATTCCCGGGCCGGGCCTGAATTTGCGGCAGCTGAAGTTTTTTCCCCAGGCTTATATCATCCAAGGGGCAACGGATTTTCGCGGCCGTGTTACCCAGCCTATAGATGAGGAAGAGGTTAAAGATGTGGGAAGGGAAATTGCGGAGGCCGGGATACATAAGGTGGCAGTGGTGGGGAAGTTCTCCCAGCGGAATAATAGTCAGGAACGTCGGGTGGAAGAAATCTTGCTGAA
>JAAYTH010000001.1 GCA_012523785.1 Bacillota bacterium
CAAAAATTGGGGCGATTAGCCAAAGAAGATTTCCCCCTTTCTCCGGCCCAGTTGGCTGTCGATGGTTCGGATATTATTGATTATCTGGAATTAAAGCCTGGCCCCTGGGTGGGTGTAATCCTTGAACAATTGTGGTTGGAGGTATTGGAGGCTCCCAGCCGCAACCGGCGGGAATACCTTCTATCCCGGGCCCGGCAAATAAGACCGTGACAGGAGAGCTTTTCTCCTGTCCTATTTTTTTCTTGCCATATTAACCAAAGTCTGGTAATATAGCCAGGAAGGGATGTACACATATTTGTGCACATATTATAGTGGGGGGAGATGACATGGATATAATTCGGATCGGGACCAAGGTTATTGATCGAAAAAGGATTTACAAATTAATAGACCGGGCCCTTCAGCTCCGCAGTGCCGGTTTATCCCAACAGGAGGTAGCCGATACCCTGGGGACGGAGAGGAGTTTTATTTCCCGTCTGGAGGGTTGGGGGGAAATTCGTCGGGGGGAACAGATTGCCCTGATCGGATTTCCAATCTTGAACAAAGAAGAAATCGAAGAAATGGCCCGGGCCGAGGGTGTCGACTTTGTCTTTTTACTGAGCGAAGTGGAGCGCTGGCGTTTTATAGAGGAAAAAAGTGGGCTAGAGCTTTTCAATGAAATAATGGACTTGATAGCCAAGGCCCGGACCTATACCAATGTAATCTTCCTGGGTTCCGATATGCGTATCCCCTTAATGGAAGCCCTCCTTGATACAAGGATTGTGGGCATTGAACTGGGAACATCCCCCCTTAGTGAGGATATTTATGTGGATCCAGAAAAAATCCGCCGGATAATCAAAAATCTTTCTTAATAGGAGAAAGGAGTGGTGCAGTTGAAGCGGGTAGTTAGTGTAAGCCTTGGTTCATCGAAAAGGAATATGCGGGTGGAAACGGAGGTGTTGGGGGAGAAATTTACCATCGAAAGAATCGGCACCGATGGCGATATGGAAAAGGCTATCCAGCTCATCGAGGAGTTGGATGGGCGGGTCGATGCCTTTGGTATGGGGGGGATCGATCTTTATGTTGTGGCTGGGAAACGCCGCTATACCTTTCGCGATGCCAAGCGGATTGCCAGAGCAGCCAAAACTACTCCTATTGTAGATGGCTCTGGTTTGAAAAACACCCTGGAAAGAAGGGTTGTTTCCCTGCTGGAGGAACTGGATCTCCTTTCCTGGCCGGGGAAAAAAGTATTTTTAGTTTCCGGGGCCGACCGCTTTGGCATGGCCCAGGCCCTTGATCAGCACGGGGCCCAAGTTGTATTTGGCGATTTAATGTTTGCCCTGGGGCTGCCCATACCCTTGACATCCCTGGGCAAATTGGAGCTGGCGGCCCACACCTTGGCGCCCCTTGTCTGCCAGCTTCCTTTTAAATATGTGTACCCAACGGGGGATAAACAGGGGAAAAACACACCCCGCTTTGAAAAATACTATCAGGAGGCCGATGTTATAGCCGGAGATTTTCATTTTATTTGGAAACACCTTCCCCTTTCCCTGCCCGGCAATACCATCCTGACCAATACCGTTACCCTTCCGGATATAGAAGCCCTGCGGAAACGGGGCGTCGGCCGTCTGGTGACCACCACTCCCAACTTAAATGGCCGCTCCTTTGGCACCAATGTAATGGAAGGGGTCTTGGTGACCGTCATTGGCAAAGCACCGGAGGAAATTACTGCCGCCGAGTATGAAGAGGCTCTAAATGCCATAGGATTTATACCAAGGGTACAAAACTTGTGAGCAATTAAGGGGGAAGCCTATGGAGAGTTTTGCCTTTATACTTCATCCCCTAAGTGTTGCCGACATCGGCCGCCAATATCCTTGGATGGCCAAGATTCCAGAAAGAATAGTAGAAGCTTTGTTCCGCCATGCTCCACCCTTAACAGTATCCGAAATTACCGGGATACGCTCTCCCTACGCCGCAGCCGAGGGTTGGCTTATAAGTTGTAGCTTGACCTCCCGCCAGATGCACAAACTCCCCCAGGACTATGTAATAGAAAAGATTATCCGGGCGGGGGAAAAGGCCCAAAGGCTGGGTGCTAAAATTGTCGGCCTGGGTGCCTTTACTGCTGTTGTGGGGGATGGGGGAATTACCATCGCCCGCAACCTGAATATCCCCGTTACCACGGGCAACAGCTATACCGTAGCCACTGCTATTTCCGCTAGTAAAATGGCTGCTCGGAAAATGGGCCTGGATATAGGCAGGGCAGAGGTAGCTATTATAGGTGCCACTGGGGCCATGGGCAGTACCTGTGCCCGGGTCCTGGCCCGGGAAATCCGTTATCTCACCCTTTTGGGGGAGGGTGGGAACAAACTCCAGCGCTTGGCATCTAGGATCACCGCCGAGACGGGCCTGGCGGTTAAAATATCCTCCAACTTACCGGGGACTCTGTCCAAGGCAGATGTGGTCATTATCGTTACCGGGGCCCACAATGGCATAATCAGGCCCCAACACCTTAAACCCGGCGCTATAATCTGTGATGTGGCCCGGCCCCGGAATGTGTCCCGGCGGCTGGCCCGGGAGCGGAAGGACCTAGTGGTTATTGAAGGGGGACTAGTGCAAATGCCTCCAAATACAGACTTTAACTTCAACTTTGGCCTTCCCCCCGGCACCTCCTGCGCCGCCATGGCGGAGACAATGCTCTTGGCCCTGGAAGGGCGCTATGAATCCTTTTCCCTGGGCCGTGACTTGACCCTGGCCCAGGTAGATGAAATTTCGGCCCTGGCTGCTAAACATGGTTTTAGATTGGCCGGCTTGCGGAGCCCTGAAAGGATCCTAATCTAAATTAAATACATGTCATTGCAGAAGGGCGAAAAGGCCTTAAAATTCTTGACATCCAGAAAGACATCTTTTATAATTGAGCTGGTGATTTTCCAGATGACGATGGTGCGGGCCGGATAACGGTCCGTACTGTATTATTCAGGTCCAAGGTCAGGGTTTTAAGGAAGTGGCAGAATTAGGCAACATGATCCTTCTATCCCTTACATATATTAAGATACGATGTGTGTGAATGGCATAGAAAATTGGGATAAACCCAAACAAAATGGGGAGGAAGACTATGCTATGGCAGAGAAGAGTGTACTATTAACCCTGGGTGGACTTAAAAAGCTGGAGCAAGAGCTGGAATACTTAAAAACCGTCAAACGGAGGCAGGTTGCGGAGAGAATTAAGCAAGCAGTAGAATTTGGCGATATCAACGAGAACTCTGAGTATGACGATGCCAAAAATGAACAAGCCTTTGTGGAGGGCCGTATTTTAACAATCGAGCGGATGTTGCGCAATGCTCAGGTCATTGACGAAACCGATTTTAAACCCGATGAAGTTGGCGTTGGCTCCAAGGTGAAGGTTCTGGATCTGGAATTTGAGGAAGAACTCATTTATACTATTGTGGGTTCGGCGGAAGCGGACCTGCTGGAAAACAAGATTTCCAATGAATCTCCCGTTGGGAAGGCACTGTTGGGTCAAAAAGTGGGCGATGTGGTTGAAATTGCAGTCCCGGCTGGCCAATTAAAATACAGGATATTGGAAATCCTTCGTTAAAACAATAAATACGGGGGGATGGCAGTGAAGGAGGATGCACATAAGGCTGACAATGAGGCACAAAGGTTGTCGGATGTCAGCCAGCAAGTACTTATCAGACGACAAAAGGTGGACAAACTCCGGGCCCAGGGTATTGATCCCTACGGAGCAGAGAGCTTTGCCCGCACCCATGAAGCGGCGGAAATTAAAGATAACTTCCCGGAATTAAAGGATCGTGAAGTAACCTTGGCCGGTAGGATTATGTCCATCCGCACCCATGGTAAGGCTAGTTTTGCCCACCTCCAAGATGCGTCGGGTACTATACAGATCTATGTCCGGGTCAATGAGGTGGGTGAAGGGGCCTATAACCGCTTTCTGGACCTGGATATAGGGGATATCCTGGGCCTGACCGGAAAGGTTTTTAAAACCAGGCGGGGGGAGATAACCGTTGCCGCCCACAATTATGAACTTTTGAGCAAGGCTCTACGGCCCCTGCCGGAAAAATGGCATGGGCTAAAGGATGTGGAGCTCCGTTACCGCATGCGTTATGTGGATCTCATTGCTAATCCGGAAGTACGGCAAGTGTTTGTGACCAGGAGTAAAATCATCAAAGGCATTAGAGAATATTTGGACCAGCGGGGATTTTTGGAGGTTGAAACCCCCATGCTAAACCTTATCGCCGGTGGTGCCAATGCCCGGCCCTTTGTAACCTATCACAATGCCCTTGATACCCAACTCTATCTGCGGATTGCTCCGGAGTTGTATCTCAAGCGCCTGGTCGTCGGTGGGCTGGAAAAGGTTTATGAGCTAAACCGCAACTTCCGCAATGAAGGTATTTCCACCAAACACAATCCGGAATATACAGCCTTGGAGGTATATCAGGCCTATGCCGATGGGGAAGATATGATGAACTTGACGGAGGATCTTATTGCCCATGTGGCCCAAGAGGTTACCGGCAGTACAGTTATCACTTACCAGGGCCAGGCCCTGGATCTTACTCCACCCTGGCGCCGGCTGACAATGATAGATGCCATCAGGGAATATGGCGGAGTTGATTTTGCTCCGGTGGAAGATACAGCCACGGCTTGCCAACTTGCGGAAGGGCTGGGCCTAAAATGTGAAGAGGGGCCCACTGTAACCGTTGGCAAGGTAATGGCGGAAGTTTTCGATGCCTTTGTGGAACCCAAATTAATACAACCCACCTTTATTACCGAATACCCCGTGGAAATTTCCCCCCTGTCCAAGCGGATGGCGGATAAGCCGGATTTCACCGCCCGCTTTGAACCTTTTATCTATGGCCGGGAAATGGCCAACGGTTTTTCCGAACTCAATGACCCCATTGATCAAAGAGAACGTTTCCAAGAACAGGTTGAACAACGGAAGGCCGGAGATGAAGAGGCCCACATGATGGATGAAGATTATATCCGGGCCTTGGAATATGGTTTGCCGCCGACAGGTGGGCTTGGGATTGGTATTGACCGCCTGGTAATGCTCCTGACCGATTCTTATTCCATCCGGGATGTCCTTCTCTTTCCCCTCCTCAAGCCGCGGGAATAAAATGGAGGTGGGGTTTTGCCGGGCCTATATTTATCGACCCTTCTGATGCAAAACACCTTTTTACAATTTTGACCAGTTGCCTTTGGATACTAAAGTGTGGTATAGTCTAAGAGTGCCGCAAAACAATAGCGGCGGAGAAATATGCCAGAAAAGAATTTTTCAGCTGCTTGACAAAAGGCTACTTAATGTGATAGTATGTACATCCGGAGCGGGTTAGCAAAGACTCGCGGGTGGTCCTTGAAAACTGAACAGTGATAGAAGCCAGTGCGGGTTCCAGTAGAGCTGGAATCCAAATGAGTTATCAGCAAGACAGTAAGTAAAACGAGCAAACAAACTCTAATTTAAGAGTTTACATCTTAAACGGAGAGTTTGATCCTGGCTCAGGACGTACGCTGGCGGCGTGCTTAACA
>JAAYTH010000188.1 GCA_012523785.1 Bacillota bacterium
AGTGCTGTGGTGGGATTATGGGGGGTCCCCTACTTAATGCAGGTCAATGAAATGGTGCGGGGGAAGGCAACGGGTGGCCGGGAAGAGCAATTAATATCTAGGCACCTATTCAAAACCCCGAAGACAGGTGGATAACGATAGCCAAATAACCTACAGGAGGACCGGATATGGGAAAAAAACCGAAACATGAACTCAGATTACTGTTGGCCATGCTTATCTTCGGCAGCATCGGTGTCTTTGTAAAAAATATAAACCTGCCCAGTGCGGCCATCGTCTGGTGGCGCACCATTATCGGCAGTACCTTCCTGGCCCTGGTGTTTTTGTTGACCAAACAGCCCCTAAATATCCCCGGCATTAGGAAAAATTTCTTCCTACTTGTCGCAGCGGGGACGGCACTGGGCGGCGGTTGGGCCCTATTATTCGAATCTTACCACCTCACTACCGTCAGCATAGGAACATTGCTCCACTACACCGCCCCGGCCATGGTTTTTATGCTTTCCCCCCTGCTCTTCAGGGAAAAAATGACCGCCCGTAAACTAGTGGGGATTGTGGCCGCCATCCTGGGGATGATTATTATAAATGGCACCGGAGTAGGTGGTGTCAATTTTTCCGCCGGGGTAATCTGCGCCCTCATTTCCGCTGTCCTCTATGCTCTGGTAATGATCTTTAACAAATATCTAAAGGGCTTGACGGGGGTGGAAAGCACCTTTGTACAGCTTCTTGTCGCCATGTTTGTTATGGCCATCTACACCCTGGCCACAACCGGGCGGGTACTTCATATGCCCAAGGGGTATGAAATAATACTGGTGGCCACAGTAGGCATCCTCCATACCGGCATCGGCTGCTATATTTACTTTTCCTCCATGCAGAAGCTACCGGGACAGACCATCGCCATTATGAGTTATCTAGACCCCGCCTCTACCCTCTTCTTTTCGGCCCTATTGTTACATGAGAGACTGACGATCTTCCAAATCATCGGTGCCCTTTTAATCCTTGGCGGCACTGCCTTTAGCCAATTGGCCAAAGCCAAGAAAACGGAGAAACCTTCCTCCCGCCCCGCCTAACAAGACAGGGGGACATTTCTCCCGTCCCGCTTCCTTCTTTTGTTGGACTGGTTTCTTTGCCGCGTTTTCCACAAACGCACTCGGATGAAAGGAGTGATACAATGAAAAATCCGGTAAAGGCAAAAATTGAGAACGGTGAAAAGGTTATCGGCACCTTTTTTCAACTTGGCAGCAACACAGCAGTGGAATGCCTGGGGATCTCAGGATTAGACTTCTTTATCATTGACACGGAGCATGGACCCTTTGATATAGAAACCTCTATAGACTTTGTTCGCACTGCCGAGGTCAGAAACATTACCCCCTTTGCCAGAATCAAAGATATATCCCGTCCATCGGTACTTAAAATGCTTGATATCGGTGCCCGGGGACTTATTGTGCCCTGTGTCCACACCATAGAAGAAGTGAGAAATTTAGTAGAGTGGGCAAAATATTATCCCACGGGCAACAGGGGGTTTTTCACCGCCCGGCCCGCAGGATATGGTTTTGACAGTATTGTGGATAATATTCATGATTATTTTCGTATTTGTAATGAGGAAACACTGCTAATACCCCAATGTGAAACCAAAGGCTGCTATGAAAATATCGAAGATATAGTAAACATTGATGGGGTAGATGGGATTTTTATCGGCCCCTATGATCTTTCCATAGGCCTGGGTATACCACTAGAGTTTAACAATCCTAAATATCTCGAAGCCATCTCCCGAATTCTGCAGGTGTGTAAAGATGCCAGGAAATTTTCCTTTATATATACCGGGGACAAGTCAATGGCCAGGCAGCACCTTGCCGATGGCTTTGATGGGGTAGCTATTAATATAGATGCCGCTGTTTACATAAGTGCTTATAGGGACCTTATCAATGCGATTAGGAAGGGCTGAGAAACCCTTAGCTCCAACAAAACAGAGGCTAGGCCATCCCGTCCCACCCCAAAGACCCTATTCGCAGCAATTACATCGACTCATCCAAGAAGCTATCAGGCGTATTGAAACATGGTGGACAGCATAGCCCTTCAATGAATAAAAGTCACCGTCCCCGTGACTCACCCAGGGGTTTGAGATAATAGCCTACCATGCATGGTGCCTGATCACCCGTGTCTCCCCTTTCGTTCTGCCGCCATGATCTGGCTAGTTGTTTGCTACAGGTCTTTTCACACAGCTGGGAAATAAGTGCCGGGCAGCCCCCGACCTCCACTAGAGCCAACTTCATCTGCAGCACCTCCTGGCTTTTTTGTATTGGTCCTAGGATACAAAAAACCAATCGCCATCCCATCTTTCACCTACTGGACACACCGCTATGTCCATCCTGATGGAATACGATTGGCATTGTCGACAAAATTTTGGGCTGGTAAATCTCAACTTACATCCCTCCCCAAGCTATTTCATCCCTGTTACTCGGGGCAGCCTTAGCTTATTAATTTACCATTGTGATCTATTATATTCGCCTCAACGGGTTTATTTCCTGCTTTTTATTGAATTCTTTTTTCTGCCATTATGTGGTGGCTATTCGATCGGGAACGGGCGACACTGGTCTCCCCTAGAAAATATCACGTATTACCAACAAACTGTAGGGGCGGTCATTGACCGCCCGTTTCCGCTACTCATCCCAAAACCATAATATAGCAAAATCGGGAATCATTTTGTTGTTTGCCATTGTTTCCCTTTCCTTCCGTTATCCCATAAAATTGGCTTGATGTTAGCAATGTGCTTGTAAGTGCCAAGCCTGAATCCCACCGCCCCCGCTCTCGCTAACCTATTTTGGGGGTAAATTTTTGTTCTGCCAGTACTCCTTTGCACCAATGTAAATTTCGTCTATAGACATTCCTTTGAAAATATCCCCTTCTAAATTTAAATAATTTTCCTTACCTATCCCTTCGGAATAACGAATAAATCTTAAAAACCCGGAATATCCCAATTCTTTTATCAATGCCTTAGAACCCTTTTCTATAATTTCTTTATCCGTATATTTAATTCTTTCATTCGATAACATTGACGTCCATCTCCTTCCTGAGAAAATCAAGAGGATTGTACAACTTAATACTCCCAACTATATCCCCTATCTTATCATAATTCCCCATAATTGTTTTTATTAGCCCATCATCACACGTAATAAAATAATTGCATTTGGCATATATGGCTGATGCGAGATGCAACGCATCCTTCGCCCTAATGTTAGAACCCCCCATTACTCTGTTGGCTATTATTCCAATTTTATCATTGGGTTCTATGATTCCCTTACACATAGACGAAACTGACTTGATATGTAATTTTCTCTCCCTAAAAGGATTCCTACTGTTTTCGTATTCCGGGATAAATGACCATACAAGTTCGTAATCTTTTCTTTCGATAAGCTCAAACAATATATCAATTGCCATTGTTTCCAAGCAGATCCTTATCTGTGATTGGTCATCAAATGCCCTATTATAGACATCCATGTCAAATTATAACTTCATGGCATATAATACTCTCTTGCATAATATTACTGTATCAAATTGCCGAATTTGTCCAAACTGTCAAATCCCCTTTGCGAAGAGACTGGCCACCCATACCGCCTCCGCTCCCACTAAAAAGGGGCCAGTCACAAACACCTGTCCCGGGGCTGGGTTGATTATTCCGGTGCACTGTAGTTGGGGGCTTCTTTGCTGATATGAATATCATGGGGATGGCCCTCCCGCAGGGCAGCACTGGTTACACGGACAAAACGGGCCTTGGTCCGCAGTTCTGCCAGATTAGAAGTGCCACAGTAACCCATTCCGGCCCGGAGGCCCCCTATAAGTTGGTAAACAGTTTCCGACAGGGGCCCTTTGTAGGGAACCCGTCCCTCAATACCTTCCGGAACCAACTTGGAGGCATTTTCCTGAAAATAGCGGTCACTGCTGCCTTCCTTCATGGCCCCCAGGGAACCCATACCCCGGTAGACCTTGAAACTGCGCCCCCGATAGATGACAGTTTCTCCGGGGCTTTCTTCTATGCCGGCAAAAAGGTTACCGATCATGACCACTTCCGCCCCGGCGGCCAGGGCCTTGGTAATATCCCCGGAATACTTGATCCCCCCATCGGCAATAACGGGAACTCCGGCCTTAAGGGCCTCCCGGGCACAGTCAAAGATAGCCGTTAGCTGGGGTACACCAACGCCAGCCACCACCCGGGTAGTGCAGATGGATCCGGGCCCCACCCCCACCTTGACCCCATCGGCCCCGGCGGCAATTAAATCCCTAGTACCCGCCGCCGTGGCCACATTCCCGGCAAGTAGTTGTATATCCGGGTACTCGTCTTTGATATTTTTTACTAGGTCCAGCACACCCCGGGAATGTCCGTGGGCTGTATCCAGGGTTATTAAGTCCACCCCTGCCGCCAGCAGGGCCCCCACCCGTTCCATTGTATCGGCGGTGACCCCCACAGCCGCCCCTACCCGCAGGCGTCCCAAGGGATCCTTGGCAGCTGAAGGATACTTCTTCGCCTTCTCTATGTCTTTAATGGTGATGAGCCCCTTCAAAATATTATTCTCATCCACCAGGGGCAGCTTCTCTATCTTATATCTCTTTAGGGTTTCCTTGGCTTCTTCCAAAGTCGTGTCCACACTGCCCGTAATCAAATTTTCCTTGGTCATGGCCTCAGCAATGCTTTTGGAAAAATCCTCTTCAAAACGGATATCCCGATTGGTGAGAATCCCGATGAGTTTCCCTTGGGGATCGGTAATGGGAATCCCGGAAATACGGTAGCGGGCCATGATCTGTTCCGCATCGTGGATGGTATCATGGGGGGAAAGGAAGATGGGGTCAACTATCACGCCACTTTCAGAGCGTTTAACCTTATCCACCTCCTCCGCCTGTTGAGAAATACTCATATTTTTATGGATAATCCCGATACCACCTTCCCGGGCCAAGGCAATGGCCAGACGGGCCTCGGTGACGGTATCCATGGCGGCACTGGCCAGGGGTATATTAAGGGCAATAGCCCGGGTTATTCGGGTACTGATATCCACATCCCGGGGTAATACTTCCGAATAGCCGGGGATAAGATAAGCATCATCAAAAGTCAGGCCTTCCTTTACCAGCCTTTGATCAATTTCCATATATATATGCCTCCCTTCATATAGGAAAGGGCTGCCCCCCTGAGAAGCAACCCACAACCCTTTAGCCCATTTTACCCCGCAGGCGAAAAGAAAGCACCATTAAGCTATCTGCCAGGTGTTCATTTTCCAGGATAATAGAGTCAGGCACCTTAATATCCACCGGGGCAAAATTCCAGATGCCCTTGACCCCGGCGGCCACCAGGCGATCCGCCACCCCTTGGGCCGCCTCCTTGGGCACCGTGATAATCCCGATGGAAATATTATTATCGGCCACAAAATCGTGGAGTTCACTAATGTCCTTTATCCCAATACCATTTACATTCAAGCCTACCAATTCTGGATCGATATCAAAAAGAGCCCAGAGGCAAAAACCCCGCAGGCAAAAGTTAGAATAATTGGCCAGGGCCCGCCCTAAATTACCAGCACCAACTATAACCATATTGTATTGATATTCCAGGCCGATGATTTTGCCAATTTCCTGATAGAGATCCTCCACCCGATAGCCGTAACCCTGCTGGCCAAATTCGCCAAAGTGATTCAAATCTTGCCGCAGTTGGGAAGCGGATATATCCATCATCTGGGCCAGCTTCTGGGACGAAATCCGCTCCAGCTTTTTTTCCACCAATTCACCTAAATAGCGATAATACTTGGGCAGTCTTTTTATGACAACCATGGGAACATGATCATATGATGGCCGTTGATCCTTCTTCAAATCCCTTCGCCTCCCATATTTTTTGTACCGGGGAATTCTGGTGAAATTAATTCTGGAGTAGCTAACAAGAAGACCCCCGCAAGGGGGGAAGCCCCCCCCAAAGCCTGCAGACGGGGTTGGGCAAATGAAAGTGCGCAAATATTGATATATATTTATCAATGATTAATTATAATAATAACACACTCGGCATCGAGTGTAAAGAAAAAAACCACGACCGACCACATAAATCATGGCGACAAGTTTTCTGTCAGGAACTAGAAGTTTTCCCTAACCTTCCCGAATCTCTTTGTCCCCATACTCCATGATAATTTTTTTACAGTCTTTGCAGATCCAAGCGGGAAAAATAAAATCCTGAAGGGGGTTATTGGCCAGTAATATTTCCCCTTTCTTGGGCCACAAGGATAGCCTGTGGCGCTTTCTTACCCACGCCACCCTTTGCACCCCCTGTAAAAGCCCTTCTTCCATTTCATGGCCACATTCTGGGCACCTCACAGCCACACCCCATTTTCCCATGCATATCTGTTACCCTAATTTTGAATAATCCTTCTACCTTTTTCCAAAGTTTTTTTATTTGTATAGCCGACCCTTTCCTCAGCTAACAGTAATATCCATCCTTTGTCCGGGAAAACATAGCAGGCTATACAGCATTCTATCACTAATTACGCCATTCATTAAGCAGGGATTTATTTAACCTATATTGAAGTAATGTAACTACCAAGGTGCAATTAAGAGCAAGAACAAAAAGAAAGGATATCGCATATGATTAGTGAGCTTTCCAACAAAGAACAGCAAGCAAATGTGTATTTCGGAACAGGAAAACCAACAGATGCCAGTACTGTTACACCTAATACATGTTTAAGGGATTTAAATCTCAATTGGAAGGAAAAGGAGCTGCCCGAGCGGGTAAGAACAAAACACGTCCACAGACTACACCCCTACCTGGGCAAATTTATACCCCAGTTAGTAGAGATATTTCTCAGAAAGTACTTCAAACCCGGCATGACCGTCCTGGATCCCTTTGTAGGCTCAGGCACCACATTAGTGCAGGCAAATGAACTGGGTATAAATTCTATTGGCCTTGATATTTCCGCCTTTAATGTATTATTGTCCCGGGTGAAAACCCAAAAATACGATCTTGCAAAAGTAAAGGTGGAAATAAAGGACATTTTAGTTAAGCTGCTGGACTATGTCGAAAAAGAATCAAAACAGTTGTCCTTTTCATTTTTTGAAGAATGTGATTCCTATGGTTCCTTATCTACAGACAATCAATATCTAAATGACTGGTTCGCCCCCCAGGCCCTCAAGGAACTCTTGTTTTACAGGGGGCAAATAAAAAATTATCAATATCAGGATCTATTAAAAGTAATTCTTTCCCGCTCCGCCCGCTCCGCACGTTTAACAACACATTTTGATCTGGATTTCCCCAAAAAACCACAAAGGGAACCCTATTGGTGTTATAAACATAGGCGCATCTGCACACCGACGACAACGGCACATCAGTTTTTGAAAAGATATAGTTTTGATACGATAAGAAGGCTTCAAGACTTTCAAGCGCTAAGAACAAATGCAACTGTCAAGATAATACACGGGGACAGCCGAAAGGTAAGTATCCCAAAGATAAACGGTGTTATAACCAGTCCACCCTATGTAGGTTTAATTGATTATCATGATCAACATCGCTACGCCTACGAACTACTTGGTCTTAAGGACAAAAGCAGTTTTGAAATAGGAGCAGCCAAGGATGGTTCCAGTAAAAAAGCGCGATTGGCCTACCAGCAGTCGATTGCAGAGGTCTTTAGCAGGGTTTGTCGGTCCATGCCTTCCGGGGGTTACATGATCGTAATTGCAGGAGATAGGCATGATTTGTATGGTAAAATTGCTGATCTTTGTGGTGTCGAAGTTGAAGCAATCCTGCAAAGAAACGTAAATAGAAGAACCGGCCGCAGAAGCAGCAAATTTTATGAATCTGTATTTATATGGAGAAAGCCTTCAAACCCTGACCACAAAAATTTTTCAAATGCAAACCCTTTCTCGGAAAAACAAGGGGGCCGGCAGTGGCCCCTTTAATATTCACCCCGCCGATCACAGCACTTGATCTGTTTTCTATAAAGGGGGTTTACCTCCGGGTTAACATCCCCAAAGGTCTTCATAATTTCATCTATAATTGCCCTTCTATCTAACCCTTCCTTCTCCCTTTTCTTAATTTGCCGATAGACGCCAAAGGTAGTGGAGGGCCCTATTTCCGAGGAAAAATGCCCTATGCCCTGGTTCCAAGCAAAGAGCATGAAGAGTTCATCCAACTCTTCCACCGTTACCCCCAGGGAGTAGGCCTTAATCAGTTCCCGGGTGGCCTGCCGGAAGCGGGAGGCACCGATGGCATTGCTCAAGGAGAGGAGGAGCTTAGTCTTTAGATCAAGGGCCGCCTTCTCCGGCTCCCAGATGTGTTCCCAAAAATTGACGACGGTACCAGCGAATATATCATCTATGACTTTGTAGTTGACAATGGCCGTAGGTTTAAAGGGCATGTCCGCACCACTGGCATAGGTGATATTTTTCATTTCCCGCCGATAAAAATAAACCCGATATTCCCGCTCCGATACCTTTTCCGTCACATGTTCAAAACCCAAATCGACGAGGGCCGAGTACAGGGGCTTGGGCTCAAAGCTCTGCACCACACAGATGCCGCTGTGCAAGTTTACCTGCTGGGCCTTGTGCAGGATCATGGGTAAGAAATTGCCGGTTAAATCCCGAACATCAATTACAGGAAAATGACTCTTTTTTTCTTTCCAGTCGGCTGGCATAATGTTTCTCCTCCTTAGTTTTATCTGCCTGTGCTTTCTGAAAATAATTTAGGACTATTAAAAGTCTTTTTTGTCTTGCATTCCGATTGGGGGATCCCTTTTACAGGTCCCGCCCACGATCTTATTATTTGTTAGGATGGGTCAAAGTCACCGTCCCCATTACTCCTTTGCCGATAGAACCCATAGATACAAGGAGGCAACAGAACCATAAGGAGAATACCTTTTCCGATAGTAATCGAAGGTATCCCGGGGGAGTTCCTCCAAATTGTACAATCTCATCATCCCCCGGCGGATGGCCAAATCCCGGTAGCTTACTATATCGGGGCGGCAAAAAGAATTGATGAGGAGCATCTCCGCCGTCCACACCCCCACCCCCCGCAGGGAGGTGAGGGTTTTTATAACTTCTTCATCTTCCATGGTCCGGAGGAGATCAAAGTCCACCTGGCCGGTGAGGGCAGCCTCGGCAATTCCCTTAAGATAGCCGGCCTTTCTATGGGACATGCCACAGCTCTGGATTTCATCCTTACTTTTATCGGCAATATTCCGGGGGCTTATCTCCCCTACTAATTCCACCAATCGCCTGTGTACTGTGGCGGCGGCCTTATTGGATATTTGTTGATTGACAATGCTGCCCACCAGGGCAGTAAAGGGATCCGGGGTAATGGGCCGTTTGATGGGGCCGATGTCGTCGATGGCCTCCCCCAATTTTTTATCTTTCCCCTTAAGATAATCTACTTCCTTCTTTCCGTAGACAAAATATTTCACTTCTCTTCTCCTTTGTGCCTTTTATCCCTAACCGCCCCGGTCTTAATCACCGATAAACTCCCGCAAAATAGAGTTACGAGGAATATACTCCCGCTCCGCCAAGGGGTGGAAATATCCTAGGAATCTGGTCAGCATTTTGGCTCGGGGATGGGCTGGACTGGAGGGCGGTATGGGGGCCAATAGGGCCTCCGCCTCCTCCTTCATAGCAGCCAACTCATATACCAGGGCCGAGTTAAACATGACATCGGCCTCCTCTTGATAGGGAAAAATGTTGCATTCCTCCCCATAGCGGACCGAGGCCCAGCGCAAAATTGTATCCTCCGGACTGGCAGAACGGTACTTGCTGTCGCGTATAATGCGCCGCAACAACCTGGTGTCGGTGGTGGGAATACGATTGTGGCGGTCGATACTCAGCTGGGTCAGGGCACTGATATAGATGCGAAACTGT
Organism: Bacillota bacterium; assembly: GCA_012523785.1. Lineage (GTDB taxonomy): Bacteria > Bacillota > DTU030 > DTU030 > DTU030 > JAAYTH01. The sequence goes on from JAAYTH010000188.1 coordinate 9,859, forward strand.
TTTTCCTCTGGAATATCCGGGGCCAATTCCGGATTGAGCCCATGGATGCCTTCTACCAGGATGGGTTGGCCCGGTTCCAGCTGTAGCCGCCGCCCCACCCAGATGCGGCGGCCCCGATTAAAATCATAGACAGGCACCTCCACCTCCAGTCCCTGGATCAACTCCACCAAGTGGCGGTTAAAAAGCTCCAGGTCCAGGGCATCCAGGCTTTCAAAGTCGTATTCCCCCTCCTCGTCCCGGGGAGTATTTTCCCGATCTACAAAATAATCATCCAGGGAAATAGTCGCCGGCCTTAAGCCATTGACCCGTAGCTGGATATAGAGTCGTTGGGTAAAGGTGGTCTTACCAGAAGAAGAGGGCCCGGCAATAAAGACCACCCGCACATCATCATGCCTTTTGGTAACTTCATCGGCAATTTCCGCAATCTTCTTTTCATGCAGAGCCTCGGCAATCTGGACCAGCTCTGGGCCCTGGCCGGCCGCCATGTGCCTATTGAGGGAGGCCACATCCCCCACCTGTAGGATATCCCCCCAGCCCTCGGCTTCACTGAAGATGCGGGCCAGTTTGGGCTGGTCCCGATAGGGGGGTACTTTTTCCGGCTCATAGCAGTTGGGAAAGAGAAGGATGAGGCCAGGAAGGTAATAATGTAGGGCAAATTTATCTAAAAAACCGGTGCTGGGTACCATGTAACCAAAAAAGTAGTCATATAAGCCCTTCAGCTCATACATGTTGATATAGTCCTTCTGGCGGTACTTCAGCAGCCCAACCTTATCCCCCTGGCCCTGGCGGGTGAGGATCTCCCGGGCCTTCCCCAGGGGGATCCGGCTCTTGGCAAAGGGTAGATCAGCCTTAACCAGCTCTTTCATATGCCTTTCCAGGGCCGGAATATCTTCCCTCAGAAGGGGACGGGGACCACGGAACTCGATGTAAAGACCATTCCCCAGGGAGTGTTCGATACGGATCTTTCCCCCGGGAAGAAGGTCCTGGGCGGCCCGAATCAACAAAAAAGAAAGGCTGCGGACATAGATGCGCTGCCCGTCATCGGTGGATAAATCTAGGAATTCAATTTCTGCATCGGCCTTGAGGGTATAGGTAAGCTCCTTTAGCTGGCCATTCACCAGGGCGGCCACTATTCTTGATGTATGCCGGGGTTGCTGGCGGCGGCTTAAATCCTGCAGGCTGGTCCCAGCGGGAACCCACATTTCTTGACCGGCAATTGTAACCTTAATACTATTTTTACCTGACATTGGCTTCTCCCCTCCATCCAATACTGCCAGAATTCTAAATAAAATTTCGCCTCTAGAAAAAGGTAATGGGCAAACATTGCCGAAGTATTTATCTGTCTTTAACTAAAATATCACAGTTAGGGTAGAAAGCCAAATATTTGTGGAGGTGTGGGCAAACATGACCTATAGTATCCCCATAGCAACTCCGGCCACCAGGACCAAGCTGAGGACGCCGGAGAATTATTCCCCCTTTTCCGGCATGTGTTCCGTCTGTATTGATGGATGTGTGGGCAGCTGTGAGATCGGCAGCTCCGCCCTCCGGGGTTCTGAAGCCGTCTATCCGGTGGTGGATGCCAAAACCCAGACGGCCTCAGAAAAGGATTATCCAGTGGATCTGTCCCATTTTAATATCAGTGGGTCCACCTTCGGGGCCCAGGGTATCGAGGCTGACAGTGACCAGGCAATTTTCCCCCGGGCCAACCTGGAAACAGAGGTGGGGCGGGGAGCAGAAAAAATTAAACTGAAGGCCCCCTTTCTCCTGGCAGCCCTTGCTAAGCTAAACTGGAAGGATTATTTTGCTGGGGCAGCCTTGGCGGGCCTCATCACTGTTATTGGGGAGGATGCCTGTGACAAGGATTCTGAATTAGAAGTCAAGGGGGGCCGGGTCTATAAATCCCCCCTAATAGACAATATGGTCCGGGCCTTTCGGGATCATTACCATGGCTATGGAGCCATCTTTTTACAAGCCAATGTGGATGATGAAAAATTGGGGGTTTTGGAATACGGCATTGATGAACTGGGACTAGAAGCCGTAGAGCTGAAGATGGGCCAGGGAGCCAAGGGTGTCCAA
>JAAYTH010000023.1 GCA_012523785.1 Bacillota bacterium
GGATACAGGTGCATGCGCAGCCCCGGGGCAGCGTTGACCTCAATGATGGCCCCGGTTCCCAGCAAGGGGCGGGCAATATCAGCCGTCACCATATCTACCCCGGCCACATCCAACCCCACAGCCTGGGCCGCCCGGACGGCCAAAAAAGCATTGTCCGGGTGAATTTCAGCCGTCACATCCACAGCGGTGCCCCCGGTGCTCAAATTGGCATTTTCCCGCAGGAGGACCTCCGTTCCCACTGGAGGAATGTAATCCAGGCCGATCCCCTGGCGCTTGAGGACTGCCTCCACCACCCGGTCTATCTTGATCTTGGTCAGGCATTTTTCATGCCCCCTACCCCTCCTGGGATCCCCGTTGGTCAATTCCACCAGCTGGGCCACGGTATGAACCCCATCCCCCACTACCCGGGCCGGGATCCTCTCCGCCGCCGCCACCACCCGGTCTCCCACCACCAGTACCCGGTAATGCCGTCCGGGAATCTGCTTTTCTAAAAGCAGTCCCGGACTGTAGCGCCGGGCAAGGGCACAGGCCTCCCGGATATCCTCCTCCCGGGTAAGGTTAAGGTTAACTCCCTTCCCCTGATTGCCATTATCCGGCTTGACCACCACCGGATAACCCAAATCCACCGCCGCCGCCAGGGCCTCTTCTTCATCCTCCACTATTTGCCCCGGGGGCACCGGAATTCCCGCCTGGGCTAAAATCCTTTTGGTCAAGGTTTTATCACCAGCAATATCCACCCCAATACAGCCGGTCTGGGCCGTTATAGTAGCCAAAATCCGCTGCTGGTATTTCCCATACCCCAATTGGAGAAGGCTCCTTTCATCGAGGCGCTGCACCGGGATTCCCCGTTTCCGGGCCGCTGCCACCAAAGCGGCCGTACTGGGGCCCAACCCCTCCCGGGCCCTAAGGCAGCGCAGCCGGGCCAGGGCTTCCTCCAAATCAAGGGGCTGTCCCCCGGTCAAAAGGGACATCAATACCTCCACGGCTAAATGGGCTGCCTTCCGGCCCACCCCTTCCTGGGGGCACTCCACGACAATTTCGTACACCCCGCTCCGCCCCATTTCCCTGGTGCGTCCGTACACCACCGGGGTGCCAGCCTGAGCCTGCAATTCTAAAATCATATGCTCCAGCACATGCCCCAAAAATGTCCCTTCCCGCACCCGGGTACGAAAACCGCCGGGATAATTTAGGGAACAATGATGCTCCCCCAATCCCGGCAGGAGGGCAAACAATTTCTCCTCCAGGTGGGGAAAATCCCGTGTCGTCTTCTCTGCCCACTTCCCCAAATCTAAGGTCAGCCGCAGCACCGGGGAGCAGCAGTAAATATTGCGGCCCGGTAAAAAAGTATAGCCCTCAACCCTCACAATTCGTCTCCTCCAGAATTTATTCTTCTTTAGGGACGATCCCAATCCAAATCAGCAGGCCCAAGGGGGAGCCTCCTCTTCATATCAAAACCATATCCCGCCGGGAGAATATGCATTTTTACCTGGGTTAAAGCCAAAGGAGCATCGGGATTGGCCTCCGAGACATTAGTAACCCCTATCCCCCGCCCATCAATGACAGTAGCCGTATAAGAACCCAGGACCCGGAACCTCCCCCGGGGGCTGACCTCCACCGCCGTATCCTCATCAATACCCACACCGATGGTATAAGGATTTTGGGCCACCACCCCCAAAAGCCGCCCCAACCGCCCCCGCTGGGCAAAATGCTGATCCACCACCACTTCCTTAAGGAGCCTAAAGCCTGGGGCCATCTTCAGGGTACAGCGCCGGGGAGGATCATCATCAGGCCCCTCCACAATCATAGTATCACTCATGGCCGAGGCCCCGGCACTGGTACCAGCAATGAGGGCACCCCTTTCATAGGCCCGCCTCACTTCCCTTTCCACCCGGGTACCACCCAGCAGGCTGGTCAAACGCAACTGATCCCCACCGGAGAAAAAGATCCCCCCGGCCCCTTCCAGTTCCCCCACCACCGCTGTAGCATTGGCCTCCTCCCGCCTGTTTACATGGAGGATCCCTACCCTTCGGGCCCCCAGCCGGCGAAAAATTGACCGGTATTCCCGCCCCATCCGGGCCCCGCCCCGGCTGGCGGCCGTGATTACCACCAGCCCATCACCCCTTTCCTGCATCAGGACCACCACCTGGCGCAGGATCTTGCAATCCCCCTCCCGATCCTCCGCCCCCCCGATGATAAACAATCGCCCCTGTACCTTTTCCCCCATAACCCTACCTCCATATTATTTCATCAGTGTATCATTTCCATTCCCACCCCCTATTTATACTTCCCCATAAAAAAGCCCCCCTTCAAAATTGCCAGGGAGGTTCCCAACGGACAAGACCCCCACAGTTTATGCGGGGGATAACGCTATAAATGTGGGGAACCA
>JAAYTH010000024.1 GCA_012523785.1 Bacillota bacterium
TACGCAGCAAGACTCCCTTGCCCACCTTTTGGTATAAGGCAATATTATTTTTACAGTGGCCACAGCAAATAAGCATGGTAGCTGCGCCCCTTACCCTCCTATAAAAGGGGTTTTTGTAGTGCAAATAATCGCCCTCCCTAATCTACTTCATATAATTATGCACCCGGACCTAAAGATGTGCTTACTCTAACGCCCGATACATCATCATTAGGCGATACCTTCTACCTTTCAATACCTATCCCAGCCACTGTATTTAGACTTCTATTAATATATGCCCGTTTCCTGCTGGCAAAATGTCCACCTTCTGCCAATGGGCAAAGCAGCCATAAAAAGCACCAACCCTTATTGTTTATTGTCTTTGGGCTTTTCCCAAAGGAGGTTGGCCGGGTTCCCGGGCCCAGGTCCGGGCTTTTTTTGTAACAGTCTTGAAATTCCTTTGTGCTTCATTTGAAACGCCGCTGAACTTTCTTGACACTCCTTTGTACATTAAATGTAACAGACATTTAGTATGCTGGGGTCAACAATCATTAATAAAAAAAACATATAGAAAGTGGCGGCTAGGGTGCTTGACTAGTTCATAAAACCATTGCTAGGGGGCATTATCCATGGAAAATACCGAAGTGTCGTACCCATGCCCTCCCCGGGCTACAGCCAGCAGCACCTTCTTGATTAAAATCCTCTATACCCAACATAACAGCATTCAAGGGATAGTGCAATGGATTGATCAAGAAGAAGCGGTATATTTCAGAAGTCTGCTGGAACTTATCATTCTTATGGAAGATGCATTAAAAAAGGGCAAAAAAAGAACCGATGCCTTTCGTATCTGGGATGTAGGGGTTAAATGATAAACAAAGAGGGGCGATAATATGTCGGAAGAAAACATTGGGCCAACTTTGGGGCGCAGAAGCCGGAGACAAAACCCCATCCGCAGGGCAAGGGGAACCGGGCTGGGCGGATCTAGGATCATGATTGCCCTTATAATTGGTGCTTTACTAATATCCTATTCCTTAAATTTACCGCGGATTAATGCTTACTTTACCGACAGCATATCCTTCGGCAGCAGCCTTGTGGGTGGGCGGGGCTTAAATTCGGTTAGTGTTCCCAGGCTTACATTTAAGGTCCATAAATTCACGAATCTAAAGGTACATCTTCATCTAATACCGGAAGAAGGAATTCTAAGTGCAGCCCTAAATCTCCCTGACGGCAGCGGCTTTGATGCCACTGATATCCTCCGCAACTCTATTGAACTTGGCTATGACAGACAGCCTAGGCCGGCAATGGCGCCGATTTCTCTAGCGGCTTCAGGTCAAAGATTGGAAGTTACTTTTGATTGGGGTGAGATCGAACACCTTATTGGAGCCGATAAGGACCCTGGTTTTGAGCTTACCGGCAAGGGAAGCGGGGCCGGTGAAAGTGGGCGGGGGGAAAGGTTTATCTTTAGCGGCCATGGGCAAATCACCAATTTGATGTCCTGCTTCCAATTGCCGGAGGAGGCGCCACCATTGTCTAGGCCTGAAGGAATAGAAGAAATAGACAAATCGCCCGAAGCGGGACTAGAAAACGCCGAGCCAGCTGATGAAAATGAACCCGGGGATAATGAAGATGAAGGTCAGTTGCCGACTGAAAATAACGACGGTGAAGATACTGGAAATAGTGAAAATGGTGGGGGCACCGGGAGTAGGGATGACACAGCAGATACCGGGGACGGGATCAACTCTCCACCTGAGGGCATTACAAACGAAGATCGGGATTGGGGCCTAGACGAAGAAGCTGGCGAATCCGGAGACGACTGTAGTGATGATTAAATCAGGGACAAAAATTAACCGGACCGAAAAAAACCATATCAGGGGCAAGCGTTGGGGAAAAATGGCAAGGATAAGCAATAACATATTGTGTGGGGCACTAGTCGCCATTGTGGCTGTGCTGGTTTTCTCGCTGGTGTTTGCCAAAATAGCCGGCAGGCCACCGGCAATCCTGGGTTACCAGATGTATATAGTTGTCAGCGGCAGCATGCGGCCGGCCTTTGATGCCGGCAGCCTGGTCCTGGTAAAGCCAATGGGGCCGGAGCAAATAAAAAGCGGCGATATAATTACCTTCAAGGGTTTTGGGGAGCGGGGGGCCTTGGTGAGCCACCGGGTGGTGGCGGTGGATATTTCCGATGAGGGGCACTACCACTTTACCACCCAAGGAGATGCCAACGATGTCGCCGACCCCAACCCCACCAGCGCTAAAAACCTGGTGGGAAAAGTAGTGCTGGCGGTTCCCTATCTGGGCATTCTCCTGGAATATGCCAAAACAAAGCGAGGCCTTTTCTTGCTCATCATTATTCCACTATCAGCCCTCTTGCTCTATGAACTGCTGGGCCCTTGTCCCTACCCTAAAAGAATAAAGACGGAAAAACAGGCAGGCGAAAAGGGGTCCTATGGCAACACACCCAGATCCCGGCGCCACTTGGCCCCTAGAAAGGAGGATAAAGTTGGGACGGAAAATTAGAATGGGATTTGTGCTCTTACTACTCCTAGCCCTGGGCGGACCCTTCGCCACCGGCTACTCCGGGGCCTACTTCTCCCATCAAGGCGATATGGAACCCACCGAATTTTTAAGTGCCCAAACCAAAATTGATTTTGCCGGGGGGCCCCGGATAGATGTAGTTTCTGATTACTCCACCCATCAGGGTGCAGGCTGGGCCATCACTAATATAGGCGACAACAGCATTTACCTGCGGGTCAGGCCGGGGGAGGAAGTAGAGGGCAGAGATTGCGGCTGCGACGATGGCGCCCGGGTAAAGGTAAGTGTGGTGGATACCGACTGGCAGCTGGGGGAAGATGGCTACTTTTACTATTACGGCATTATTGACCCGGGGCAAACGGTGGTTTTTCATTTGGCGGTGGAGTTCGAAGGTTGGTCTCCCCTGGACCTTCCCCTGGAGATGGAAGCCGAAGCGGTGCAAGAATCCAACGACGCCCGGGCCCAGGTGTGGCCAGCTTGTCCTTATAATTAAGAAAATGATTGGGACCGTGTTTAACTTAGACTAACACTAGGAAAGGGCTCTCGAAGGGGGTGAGGGGCAAAAACATAAACAGGCTGATATTGGAAATTAAACTAATAGGGAACCATTAGCAAACTGTTGATTGATAAAGGCAAACCCGGCGAAAGCCTGGGACGCAAAGCCACAGGGCCTTCCGGTTAGTGGGTGGCAGCCTGGCTACCGATGGGAGAGAAAAAACAAAAATCAGGAGGAATGAAAAAATGAAATCCAAACTAGCCATGGGTGTATTAGTATTGGCCCTGGTCGCGGCCCTCATTGCCGGAGCCACCTCAGCTTGGTTTACCGCCGAGGACGAAGTGCCGGAAGTGGTATTTACCGCTGGAACACTGAAGATTGATGTTGATGAGGCAGGGACATTTCCTATGGACGATCGTTCTATCCACAATGTCA
>JAAYTH010000189.1 GCA_012523785.1 Bacillota bacterium
GGGCGACCCGGCCCCGGTGTTAGAAGACATTAAGGGGAAGGGGCTTAACTTACACTATATTGTAAATACCCACGGCCACGGGGATCATATAGAGGGCAACGGGGCTTTACAGACAGCCACCGGGGCGGATATCCTGATTCATCGGGAAGATGCCCCCCTGCTATCTTCAGCAGTTAAGAATTTATCTATTTTCACCGGAGCCCGCTGTACAAGTCCGGTGGCCGACCGTCTCTTAGAAGACGGGGATATCATCAGTTGGGGGTCAGAATCCCTAGAGGTTCTACACACCCCCGGCCATACAGCGGGCAGTATAAGCCTGCTGGGCGATGGGGTTCTCTTTAGCGGAGATACCCTATTTGCCGGTTCGGTGGGTCGGACTGATTTTCCCGGAGGATCTATGGAAATTCTATTGGCCAATATTAAGGAAAAACTGCTGACCCTGGACCCGGAAACCCGGGTACTGCCCGGGCACGGCCCGGAAACCGACATCGGTACGGAAAAAAAGAACAATCCTTTTTTGCAGGGCTAGTGGATTTTTTAAAATATCAAGGGACAATTACCCGAAGCCTTCGTCGGGGGGGAAGTAAACCGGCAACCCGGCTATCTCCCTGTCAGAGGGGCTTTTTCCTTATAATTGCTGGGAAATATTGATGATGATATTGTATGGGGGGTGAAGGATATAGGGTAAAGAATGGGATAAGTAACCTGATTGAAAAAAGCTGATGAGATAAAGGGGAGTAGCCGCATGGAACTAATTATGGCCTTCAACGATTGGCTCAATGACATTGTCTGGGGTCCTTATATGTTGGTTTTATTGGTTGGCACAGGTGTCTATCTAACTTTTCGCAGTAACTTTATTCAAATTTCCCGTTTCGGGTACATGTGGAGAAATACCATCGGAAAAATAACACAAAAGTTCGAGGGGGCTGAAGGTGATATTACCCCCTTCCAGGCTATGTCCACTGCCCTGGCGGCAACTATTGGAACTGGGAACATTGCCGGGGTGGCAACGGCCATCGCCACCGGCGGCCCGGGGGCCGTTTTTTGGATGTGGCTGTCGGCTTTCTTTGGCATGGTAACCAAATTTGGGGAAGTAGTGCTGGCTGTCCGCTATCGGGAAAGAAAACCCGATGGGACTTGGGCCGGCGGGCCCATGTATTATATTGCCAACGGCTTGGGTGACAATTGGAAGTGGTTGGCGGCCCTTTTTGCTATTTTCGGGGCCTTTGCTTCCTTTGGTATAGGCAACTTGACCCAGGCCAACTCTGTGGCCGATGCCCTGGCAACCAACTTCCTAATTCCCCACTTGGCCTCTGGCATTATTTTAATGCTGGTAACCGGGCTAGTAATTGTAGGGGGAATCAAGCAGATTGCCCAGGTGGCGGAAAAATTGGTACCTTTCATGGCGATATTTTATATTGTCGGTGGCCTTATTATATTATCTACTCGACTTTCTGCTGTCCCAGCCGCCTTTGCCCTCATTTTTCGTCGGGCCTTTACACCCTCTGCTGCCATAGGCGGATTTGCCGGAGCTACCATTAAGCAGGCTATAACCATGGGTATAGCCCGTGGTGTCTTTTCCAATGAGGCGGGCCTGGGTAGTGCCCCCATTGCCCACGCCACGGCTAAAACAGATCACCCGGTGCGTCAAGGCCTTTGGGGTATTTTTGAGGTATTTGCCGATACAATTGTGGTTTGTAGTATAACGGCCCTTTCCATTGTGGTGACCGGGGCCTGGCAGAGTGGGAAAACCGGGGCAGCTTTGACAAGCCATGCTTTTAATTTGGGGCTCCCTGGCCCCGGTGGCATTGTCGTAGCCATCGGCATTGTCCTCTTTGCTTTTTCCACCCTTATTAGTTGGGCATTTTATGGGGAAAAATGTATTGAATATTTATTGGGCAGTGGTGCGGCCAGGGCCTATCGCTTTATATTCCTACCCTTTATTGTAGTCGGAGCTGTCGGTGCCCTGGAACCCATCTGGCTTTTAGCCGATACCCTCAACGGCCTTATGGCTATTCCCAACCTAATTGGTCTTTTGGGATTGAGTGGTGTTATTATTAGCCTAACTAAGGAATATTTTAAAAAGGAGTTCTAGGGAATAACTGAGCTCTGCATATTCATAAGGGGCTGGTGAAAAACTAGGGTGTAGACTTTTTTTGCCATTGGGGTGATAGTGTGATTTTGGTGACCGGTGCCACAGGTCACATTGGCAATGTGCTGGTCAAAAAACTTGTTCAAAGGGGCAAGCTCGTTCGGATATTGGTTTTACCGGGGGAAAGGCAGAGCCTGGCCGGAAATATGGATGTAGAAGTTGTGACAGGCAATGTTTTGGATCCGCCAAGCCTGCGGGTGGCTATGACCGGAATACAGTTGGTGTACAACCTGGCCGGGATTATTGCCATTGCCCCCGGGACCGAGGAACTTATGTGGAATGTAAATGTAGACGGAGCCCGGATGGTGGCCCAGACGGCCCTGGAAATGGGAATGCGGCGCCTCATCCATGTGGGCTCCGTCCATGCCTTTGCCCGCCGCGCTCAAGAAGTGGTGGATGAAGAGAGCCCCCTGGCCCTAACCGCCCCCCGAAACAATTATGACCGCACCAAGGCCCAAGGCCTGGCCGCCGCCCTAAATATAGGCCGGGCGGGCCTTGATGTGGTGGTGGCCTGTCCCAGTGGTGTAATTGGTCCCTATGACTACCTGGGCTCAGAAATGGGCCGCCTAATTCGCAACTTAGCCCGCCCCGGCTGCCATCTGTTGGTGGATGGGGGATTCGACTTTGTCGATGTACGGGATGTGGCAGATGGACTTATTAAAGTGGCGGAGAAGGGAAGAAGAGGGGAGATTTATATTTTAGGGGGTACATATGTTTCTTTAGGGCGGCTGCACGAGCTGGTGCGGGCGGTAGCTCAAACCAAATCGACCCGCCTGGTGGTGCCGATCGGCGTGGCCCTGGCCATTGGCACAATAATGCCCTACTATTATCGCCTCACCCGCACCATCCCCCAGATTACCACCTATTCAGTACGGACGGTGGGAGAAAAATGTCGTTTTTCCCATGCCAAAGCCGCCCGGGAACTGGATTATAAACCGCGGCCCCTGTCGGAAACCATTGCTGACACCTTATCTTGGTGGGAAATCCACAGCCGAAATAATTGATCTTATTGATCTTAATGTTGAAATAGTAGTTGTTTCTAGTGGAGTTACTGAAGGCACAAATAGGCAAATACTATTTGGAAAAACAGCAGGGGTGGCTGTTTCTGCCGCTCCACAATCGATTTCTGCCAATATGTGCAGATAATGCGGGCAAATTAAAATATTTAATACTGGGGGAGCAGGAATTATTCAACTGGTGTCTAAATATAGTGTAGATAGAGAACCTTCCCAATAACATTGTTCCGATAATTAAATAGCCAATCAAAAAGACTCCGAGCTGTGGCCCCTACCGGAAGGAAACTTTCCCAAGGTGTACAGCCCATGGGTATAGTCCGGGAAACCGGTATACCTCCCGTGTTTGGAAAGGAGTTAGAAAATCCTTTTCTTGGAGGTGATGCCCAGGGTCTTTTTTGTTTCCCCCCATGGTTGAACAGCAATCTAATTAAGGAGGGAATTATAACATGGCTAAATTTATACGGGTAAATATGACCGATTTAACGGTCGATGTTTCTACTGTCCCTTCTGAGTATAGTAAAATGGGTGGAAGGGGGTTAACCTCCCACTTTATTTTCAATGAAGTTAATCCAGAATGCCATCCCCTGGGCCCCAATAATAAGTTGATCTTTGCCCCCGGTATTGTCACCGGAACAGCGGCCCCGTCTTCCGGGCGTATTTCCGTAGGGGCTAAATCTCCCCTCACCGGAGGTATTAAGGAATCTAATTCCGGGACTCCCTTTTCCCAGAGCTTAGCCCGCTTGGGTTATAAGGCCATTGTTATTGAAGGCCAGCCGGAAAACAAAAAGGACCTATACCTATTAAAAGTCACGGAAGATGATGCCGAGCTGATAGGTGCCAATGAATTGGAAGGTAAGGGTGCCTATGAAACAGTCACTAGCCTTAATGAACAGTATCAAGATTCCGATGTCTGCTGTATTGGCCCTGCCGGGGAGAAGAAAATGACCATGGCTGGCATTTGTTTCAACGATCCGGAGTACCGGGCCAGCCGCTACTCTGGTCGGGGCGGTTTAGGTGCGGTAATGGGCAGCAAAGGGCTAAAGGCTATCGTTGTGGAAAAAGGTGGCTGTCTTATAGCACCTCTTGATGAAGATGTCTTTAGGGCCGGCCAGCGGAAACTGGTAGAAGGGCTGCGCAACCATGGTGTCACCCAGCCGGGAGGTACCCTAAACGCCTTCGGTACTGCGGCCCTTATCAATGTTCTCAACCAAGCCGGTGGGTTGCCTACCCGAAATTTCCGGGAGGGTGTCTTTGAGGGTGCTGAAAAAATTTCCGGTGAACACATGGCCGAAGTAATCAAAGAACGGGGTGGTGCCGGTATGACCGGTCATGCTTGCCACCCGGGGTGTGTCATTCAGTGTTCTAACGTCTACCCCCGTCCCGATGGCAGTGACCATGTTTCCTGTATTGAATATGAATCCGCCTGGTCCCTGGGAGCCAACCTGGGGGTTGACAACCTGGATCAAGTTGCCGAAATGATTAGAATCTGCAATGATGTTGGTATCGACACAATTGAGGCCGGTGTTGCCTTGGGTGTGGCTATGGAGGCGGGTCTGGCGGAATTTGGCGATGGTGAAGCAGCCATCAAGCTTTTGAAGGAAATAGGTAAGGGTTCGCCCCTGGGCCATATTTTGGGTAATGGGGCTGGATTTACCGGTCGTGCCTTTGGTGTCGTCCGGATACCGGTTGTTAAGAACCAAGCCATGCCGGCTTATGAACCCCGGGCCGTAAAGGGTATAGGTATTACTTATATCACCACCCCCATGGGTGCCGACCATACCGCCGGCTACACCATTGCTCCTGAAATCCTTGGTGTTGGTGGGCAATTAGATCCCCTGGACCCCAAGGGTAAGATGGAAATATCCCGGGCCTTCCAGGCGGTAACCGCCTTTGTCGACTCCTGTGGCTATTGCCTTTTCATTACCTTTGCCACCACTGATATTCCCAGTGCCACCGAAGGCATGGTGGAAACAGTAAACGGTGTCCTAGGTACTGAATATACCCCAGATGATATTGTGGAAGAAGGGCTGGAAATTCTCCGCTTGGAGAAAACCTTCAACGAGCGGGCCGGGTTTACCCATAAAGATGACCGGCCGCCGGAATTTATGCGCTATGAAAAATTACCACCCCACAACCATGTCTATGATGTACCTGATGAGGAATTGGATGAAGTTTGGAACTTCTAAGCCTATCTTTCCCAAGAACGGGGGCTGCACCCTCTGAGGGTGCAGCCCTTTATTGTATCAGGAGGTGGTCTTGTGGTAAGGGTAGAAATATCTCTTTTTGCCACCCTCCGCTCCTACCATCCCCAGGGCAGGGATAGGGGCAGCGAGGGTTTTACCCTAAAAGTGGAGTCTGCCACAACCCTGGCACAAATTTATGATACTTTGGGAATACCTCCGGAAGAAGTCAAAATGAATTTTGTCAACAATCGCCACCAATCGCCTGACTATCAAGTACAAGAAGGGGACAAAATTGCTCTTTTCCCCCCCATTGCCGGGGGGTGAAGGGAAAGGAAGGTCAGCCTATGGGAAAGGCTAGTAGACAGGGGTGTGCAGGAGAATCAACGGTAGGCCCTCCAATAGAAGAAGAAATAGAAGGAGGGTTATTCCTTCGTCGCCCCACCAGGAACCTGGAACAGGTTTATTTGTAAGTTACGACCCGCTGTAACTTGAACTGTAACACTTGTATTCGCAACAATTGGGATGATCCCGGTGGGGACTTAAGTTGGGAACTATTCCACCTAGGTTTTTGGGTGCAAGAAAAATGTCAGCCGTTATACCTTAGGGAATGTTGTTGATACAGATCTTATAGATATCTATTTCAAACCGGTGTATGTGAAATTCCGAAATCGGGTTCGTTTTTTTCAATTCCCATCTTGTGTCGACTGCGACCTCAGGGAAACCTGTGATTTCCCAGCGGCCAATGAAGATTGCTGGGGGGCCAACCCCTCCTGTGCCGATTGCCTTTGGGCCCAGGATATTATAAGATGCCCTTAAAACAGGGGCCCGCTTCAGTAGAACAGGGGATGGATCTTCGTCCTCTGTTTCATTTCCTAGTACAAATTTCCATTAGTATTGGCGTGTGGTCCTGTCTTGGACCGGAATCAATCATTTCGGATTTTATTACCTTTTCTGCCATACGATCACTCACCAACCAATAATCAATTCTCCAACCGGAATTATTAATTTTACTTGTTTTAGCACGCTGGGCCCACCAGGAATAGACGCCTTCTATATCACCATGAAGATGGCGGAAGGTATCTGTAAACCCTTTTGCTAAAAGATTTGTAAAGCCTTGACGTTCCTCATCAGTAAAGCCGGCCGAACGGCGATTGTTGTTGGGATGAGCCAAATCAATCTCTTTATGGGCTACATTAAAATCACCTGCGGCGATAACACACTTTTTTTCATCTAAATGTACCAGATAATCCGCATATTTTATATCCCAAAGCTGACGTTCTTTCAAACGCTTCAAACCCTCTCCCGCATTCGGCGTATAAACTTGTGTTAAGTAGAAATCGGCAAATTCTAAGGTAATAATTCGGCCCTCCGCGTCCAATGTATCTGGTGCACCAATTATTGGGTAGCTAACAGATGGCTTTAAATTCTTCTTGTACAAAAACATGGTACCTGCGTAGCCCTTGCGGGCTGGTTCTACCGAACTATTCCACACAATTTTATAATCCGGGAACCGGTCCTTTAAAATTTTAAAGTGTTTTTTGCTGGGACCCCCACTGGGCAGCTTCGTTTCCTGGAAAGCAATAACTTCCGGGTTATGTTCAATAAGGGTATTTAAGACCTTTTGGGTCAATAAAGCCCGGGCCGAATTACCCGTTAGAGCGGCATTTAAGGAATCAATATTCCAGGAAATAAATTTCAATGTTTTTCTCCTCCTTTTTTTGACAATAAAATGAACATATTTCCTACAGCACTTTTAGGGAAATTGGCGCCAATTTCCCCCGGAATTGTCATTAATTTATTGACTAGTAAAACCTTCGCCCTCAAAATGATATTTCCTTCTGTTTGCCTTTGGCTGAAGGATGCTAAATTAAATACAGATGGAGGATAGGCAAAAAAAGCTTTGTTGCCGAATAGGTGACTTTTGTATCATTCGGGCTGTTATTCTTTGAATACCAAGTCATTAAAGGAAGATGACGGCAGTGAAAAGGAGAAACCTTTTTACCGGCAGGGAATGGCAGGCTGATGTTGAATCAGTAAGTCATACTTGTCCAGAGTTTTATATGGGATAGTTTTTTGGAGAGGGGGTCTAAAATAATAAATTGTTGCGGGTCCATTATATGGGAGAATCCGGGAGCATTATGATATTTTCCCCAATGGGATTATTTGTGCTATTATAAGCATATCCCTCGTATATATAAACAGTATACAGGGGCGGGTTTTATGATTTCCCCTCGTGGAGGATGAAGATAGGGTGAAGGGGGCTGGCAAGATGCTGCGACCGACATGGGCGGAGGTGGACTTGGGGGCTATTGTCCACAACGTGGAGGAAATTAAAAGATATATCGGGGCCCACTGCAAACTAATGGCGGTAGTAAAGGCTGATGGCTATGGATATGGGGCGGTACCCTGTGCTAGAGCAGCCCTAAAAGGGGGAGCCGAATACTTGGCCGTGGCAACTGCCGATGAGGGGGTAGCTCTACGGGAGGCTGGTATAATGGCGCCTATTTTGGTTATGGGAGCCAGTATACCGGGGTGTGGTGAAGAAAAATTGGTGGAATTAGGAATAACCCAGGCTATTTCCACCCCGGGGATGGCAGAAGCCGTGGCCCAGGCTGCTGATAAACTGGGTAAAAAGGCCCTAGTGCATGTCAAAATTGAGACGGGTATGGGGCGGACAGGAATCCCCCCTTCAGAAGCCATTGATTATATAGCCTACCTTATGCAGACACCCCAGCTAAAAGTAGAAGGGATGTTTACCCATTTCCCCACGGCTGAAGAGGAAGATAAGAATTATACCCAGGGGCAATTTAGGCAATTTATGGGCTTGATAGGAGAAATGAAGGCCCGGGGAATTGAGGTGCCCCTCCTAAAGCATGTTTGCAACAGTGGGGCCATTTTGGATTTACCTGAAATGCACTTGGATTTGGTGCGGGCGGGATCTTTAATATATGGCCTTTATCCTAGCCCTTATGTAAAACGGCCTTTATCGCTGCGGCCAGCCCTTTCCCTTAAAACCCGCATCGTCTTTCTCAAAGAGGTGCCTGCGGGGACGGGTATAAGCTATTCTTTAACTTATTTTACTGATCGGCGGACAAAAATTGCCACCCTGCCTGTGGGCTATGCCGATGGCTATAGAAGGGAACTTTCCAATAAGGGCCAGGTTTTAGTGCGGGGCCGGCGGGCGCCCATCGTGGGCCGGATCTGCATGGATCAATGCTTGATAGATGTGGGGGCAGTGCCGGGGGTGGCTGTGGGAGATGAAGTTGTTCTCATTGGCCGCCAGGGGAAGGAGGAAATCACCGCTACCGAGCTGGCGGATCTTACAGATACACTATCCGGGGCCTTTACCGTAGGTCTTGGCAAGCGGGTGCCTCGCCTATACAAGGGGTAAGTCGGGACGAGGAAGAAAAAATCTCTAGATTGACACCCGGGGCTAAATAGTATACAATTAGGCGGAAATTAACACAATAGTAACTGCTGATGCCGGGGAAGAGTAGGTCATGCCCCTTGCCAGGGAGGGGCCGTCGCGATTGGAAGCAGCCCTCAAGGCCGGCTTGACCGAAGGACACCCCGAAGGCGACAACCAAAAGGCTGATGGCCCAGTAGATTTGTCCGGTTGGCCGCCGTTATGGCCTAAGGGGGATGGCTCATTTAGTGCTGTCCAAAAGAGGGTGGTACCGCGGGAGTGTTAAGCCTCTCGTCTCTGCAAAACAGGGATGGGGGCTTTGTCTTATTTAAGGTGGCATTATTAGTGTGGTATTAGTAATTGTGCAAAAAGGAGGAGATAAAGTTGCTTATGTCAGCCCCCCGGGGAACACGGGATATTTTGTCCCCGGAAGTGGAAAAGTGGCATTACCTGGAAGGGAAGATCCTGGAGTA
>JAAYTH010000190.1 GCA_012523785.1 Bacillota bacterium
AGGCATGTGTTACTAGTAATCCCCAATCCTTTAGACCTATTGGCACTGCAGAAAATAAGGGGCTCAGAAAAGGCAAATACATAGTTGCCGCAAGCATCAAAACTGTAGTAGCGGCGGCAGGCAAAATCAATGGGTTTTTGCTGACACTTTGTAGCTTTGAAGCTGCTGTCTTTCTCTCATTGATAAGATTGAATATCCTATTAATGACAAGTTGTGAGAAAGCCATAGTCCGAGCCTTATCAAGGGACCATTTTCCTTTCATTAAGCCATATGAGAAAAGCCCGAATGTGCATATACCGAAAAGTACACCTTTTTGAAGGATTGTCCTGCCTTGATAAGGTAAAAATCTTCCTTTTGGGCTTAAGGGAGGTTGATTCATATAATTACCCTCAGGTGGATCTGCAGTTAACGCCATTGCAGGAAGGCTTTCAGTAACTAAGTTTATCCACAATATCTGAGTCGGAAGTAAAGGCGCAGGAAGGCCCAGTGCGGCGGAACTAAATACCATTACAAGTTGACCTACACTACCTGATAGAATGTAGCGCAGAGATTTTGATAAATTCATGCCAACTGTCCGGCCCTCTTCAATACCATTCACTATTGTAACAAAATTGTCGTCACTTAAGACCATACCGGCAACTTCCCTAGTTACATCTGTTCCTGATAAGCCCATGGCAATCCCTATATCCGCTTCTTTTATAGCCGGGGCATCATTGACCCCGTCTCCTGTCATTGCAACAATCTGCCCACGGTTTTTTAGGGCCCGGACTATCCGAAGTTTTTGTTCAGGTGTAGTCCTAGAGTAAACTACAAAGTCCTCCACCTTTTGGGAAAATTCTGTGTCTGGGATATTATCCAATTCTTTTCCTGTGATACTTTTTCCTTGATTTAAAATGCCCAATCTCGAAGCAATTGCTTCTGCAGTCTTTCGGTGATCACCTGTAATCATAACAACTTTTACACCTGCATTCCGGCACTTATGAATTGCTTCTTTTACACCTTCCCTTGGGCTATCTGACATGCCTATTAATCCGCAAAATGTAAGTTCCGATTCCAAGTCTTCCCTGTTTAAATTACTTTCTTTAGGTAAAATCTTATATGCAATTGCAAGTACGCGAAGTGCCTCCCCTGCCATGGATTCACTTGAGTCAAGGATATTTTTCCGAATTTCAGAATTCAATGATCTTACTTTATTATCTTGTATCACTGTATTGCAATGATTTATTACAGCATCTGGAGCACCCTTAACATAAACTCCCTGTTTGTCACCAAATTCCCGGCATATTACTGTCATAATACGGCGTTTTGTATCAAATGCAATTTCCTGTTGACGGCGAAACTTATTTCTCAAATCATGCCACCATATACCGGCTTTGGCAGCTGCTGTTAACAATGCCCCTTCAGTAGGATCCCCTATAACTACCCATTGTCCTTTGGCACCGGGTCTTAATTCCGCGTTATTACATAGAACTGAAGCTTTGAGAATCTCCCTCACTAATGAAATGTTGCCTTCTTGATTTTCTCTGCCTTTTAACATTATTTTCCCAATAGGTTTATATCCATAACCAGATACATCATAAAAGTTGTTATCAATATATAGCTGCTTTACAGTCATCTCGTTTTTCGTCAATGTCCCTGTTTTGTCAGCGCAAATTACAGTAGTAGAGCCTAAAGTCTCCACTGCTGACATATTTCTAACTATAGCATTCCTTTTTACCATCCTTTGGATTCCCGTAGACAGTGCCACTGTTAATACCGCCGGTAAGCCCTCAGGCACTGCACCTACGGCAAGACTAATGCCAGTGCGCAGGACTTCCAATACTGAACGGCCCCTTGCAAGAAAAATCACAGCAATTGCTCCTACAGATACCACAACAGGATGGGTGATTTTCTTTCCAATATGATCAAGTTGTTTTTGTAGGCTGGTTTTTTCTGTTTTTACTTCTCCCAAAAGTCTGGCAATCCTGCCTAACTCTGTTCTCATACCTGTTGTAACAACTAC
>JAAYTH010000002.1 GCA_012523785.1 Bacillota bacterium
CGCCGGCAAAAGTTCCGCAGTACCCTTAACACCTGGATCCCGGTGGCCAAATCCAGGGCCCCGGTAGGTTCATCGCAGAGCAAGATGCGGGGGTTTTTTGCCAGGGCCCGGGCAATGGCCACCCGCTGTTGTTCTCCCCCGGACAGCTGGGCGGGGAAATGATCCCGCCGCTCCAGCAAACCCACCTCTTGTAAGAGTTCCCCGGTATCCAAAGGCTTTCGAGATATTTGGGCGGCCAAGTCAATATTTTCCGAGGCGGTTAAATTGGGCATAAGGTTATAAAACTGAAAGATAAAGCCCACCTCATGACGGCGATAGTTAGTAAGTTCCCGGTCATTGGCTTTGTGTAGGGCCTTTTCCCCAAAATATAGTTCACCCCGGGTGGCCTGATCCAGACCCCCGATGATATTTAACAAGGTGGTTTTGCCCGAACCACTGGGGCCCAAAACTACCACCAGTTCGCCCTTATAAAGGGTAAAATTAACCCCCCGCAGGGCATGGACCGTAACCTCTCCCATCAAATATTCTTTTTCCAAATTCCGGGCAACTATTAAAGGTTTAGCCATTGTGCCTCTATCCTCTCCTTTGGCCCAGGGGGCACTAGTATCATTATCCCTAATGGTGAGAATTCCGTCAATGGTCTAGTTGATGACTCTTAATCCGCTGCTTTCCCCTTGGTCATGTTAAATATCTCCTCTTTTATAGGTGACATTTTATTAGAATAAATTCAAGATGACATTATCACGGAATAACCACACCCCGGGCCTGCATTTTTCTTGACAAAGGGTTTTGTTTTGGTATAATTAAATTACTTCGCCCCGGAGGGCAAAATTAAAGGGGGGTTCGTAGCTCAGGGGGAGAGCACCTGCTTGACACGCAGGGGGCCAGAGGTTCAAATCCTCTCGAACCCACCAAAGTAAACCCGATAACGGCGGGCTTTTGGGCCTTGCCGTTATTTTTGTTTTAGTCTAAAACCCAAATTTTTACCGTAAAATATCAGGATACTGCCGAAACAAAAACGACGGTCGACCCGTCGTTTTAGCATTTGTCCCTATAATTGCGCCTTATATTTTTGCTGGATTTTATTGAATCCTCCGCAAAATGATTTCCTCGTGTTTTGACACTTTATTCTCAATCCTGTCCAGTTTTTCTGAATTGGTCTTATAGCCATCAAAAAGGGCCGCCAGCTTGTCCCCGTGGTTAATTTCAATGCGGGTAAGGGTGTTTTCCAGGGAGGTTATCCTCTTATCAAGGGCTGTTAGTTTTTCCCCATGATCCCTTTCAATGCGGGTAACGGTGCTTTCCAGGGAGGTCATCCTCTTGTCAAGGGCTGTTAGCTTTTCCCCATGATCCTTTACCGTATTTTCCAGGGAGGTCAGCTTTAATTTCACCTCACCCATGTCCTCTGTAAGTGTATTTACCTGTCTCGCTATCAATTCCAGTAGATCCCGATTACTCATCAAAATCACTCCTAAGCAGATTGGCCATGCAAGCCTAAGGATATGGGCATAGGAAGATAACTA
>JAAYTH010000191.1 GCA_012523785.1 Bacillota bacterium
ATAGAACATCTTAAACCAATTATTGCCAAATTCAGAGAAATGGGAATCAAGGTTCAGGAAGAGGAAGGGGGTCTGCGGGTGCGAACGGGCCGAAGGCCCCGGGCTGTGGATATCAAAACCCTGCCTTATCCTGGTTTTCCCACCGATATGCAGCCCCAGATCATGGCCCTGTTGTCCTTGGCCCGGGGGACCAGTATTGTCACGGAGACGGTTTTTGAAAATAGGTTTATGCATGTGGCAGAATTAAAACGGATGGGCGCCAATATTCGCATTGAGGGGCGCAGTGCTGTTATTGAGGGGGTAGCGGGTCTCACCGGGGCTCCGGTACGGACTACAGACCTAAGGGCCGGGGCGGCCTTGATATTGGCCGGTTTGGCTACAGAGGGTATTATGGAGGTAAATGGTGTGGAACACATAGACCGGGGCTATGCCGGCCTGGAGAAAAAGTTATTGGCCCTGGGGGCCCGGGTTAAAAGGGAATAAAGGAGTATAAATGTCAAGGCCACCCCTACCCAGGGGTTTTTTTATAAATAGTCATTTGCCCGGGATGACACCAGCGGCTAGGGCTGAATAGTAACCCCGGGGTAAATGGGTATATATGGAAGTTGATTATTTTGTTGACATGCCGGGGGCTAAGTGATACAATAACATTTAATAATAATTTATGTTGGAAGAGGCAAGGAAAGGGACCAGTAGGGTGTATGTGGATTGCTAGAGAGCCGCCGGTTGGTGTGAGGCGGTACCTTATATTCCCGAATCTCACCCTGAAGCCTTCAACCGAAACCAATGGGAGTAGGCCTGAACGGTTCCCCCGTTAAAGGGAGTGGGGTATATATTACCCTTTATGAGGGGGATCGGAAATCCGATTCAATTAGAGTGGTAACGCGGAAGGGTGCCTTTCGTCTCTAGAAGGAGATGAAGGGCATTTTTTGTTTTCCAAAAGGAGGCAGGTGAAACTTAATGGCACCAGGTAAAGATGTATTGACGGAAATGACCCTCTTTAGTCTGGGACAACAGGGTAAAAATGGGCCCGACATGGTCGCCCGGCGGCTTTCATCCCTGGAGACGGCGGTCCGCAAGATGGGGTATAATAGCCGCAGTGATGGTGATGACTATGGCTTTTATCTCTGAACCCCTCCCCGTTGAGGCGGGGATTTTTTTTGTCTAAAAATGGCCTGGGCCTGCCTCTTAATTGTCTTTGTTCTAAGTTTGTCCCTTCCCTCATATAAATAGATGGAAATGGGGGAGGGGTAAAAATGCACCGTTTTTTTCTCAGTACCTTTACCTTTCTTATCTTTACCATTATTATTTTACCATCTTTAATTGTACGGGGATTGGATATGAGTGCCCCGGCCCAGTCTCCTTTGGAGGAAGAAGCTGTGGGAACCATCATCAAGGTGTTTCAGGTGGAGACGGGGGAATTGGTGGAAATGCATCTGGAGGATTATATTGTGGGGGTTGTGGCGGCGGAAATGCCGGCGGAGTTTGCAGAGGAGGCCCTCAAGGCCCAGGCGGTGGCGGCCCGCACCTTTGTGATGCGGCGGCTGAAGGTTTATGGTGGCCAGGGGTGTGAGGCACATCCCGGGGCTGATATTTGCACGGATCCCAGCCACTGTCAGGGCTGGCTTTCGGCGGAGGAGCAGCAGCAAAAGTGGGGGTTGGTCAATTATCCCCGGCTGCGGGACAAATTGGCCGGGGCTGTGGATTTAACGGCGGGATTGGTAATCACCCATGGGGGGGAGCTCATTGATGCCCCTTACCATTCTACCTGTGGCGGCCATACGGAGGATGCGGTCCAGGTTTGGGGGCAGGAGATACCCTACTTGGTGGGTGTACCGTGTCCCTACGATTTTGCCTCACCCCGTTATCAGGAGGAAGTATCCTATCCCCTAACAGAGGTGGCCGCCCGCCTGGGGACCCCAGTGGCCTTGCCGGCGGCCGGAGGGATAGGGTCTGGGCTAGACATGGCCATTTTAGAAAAGAGCGGGACCGGCCGCATTATAGAGCTGGAGGCCGGGGGTAAACAGTTTACCGGCCTTGAGGCCCGGGAAAGGTTGGGTCTGAAGTCAACAAATTTCCAATGGCGGTTGGAGGGGGAAAATCTTGTCTTTAAAACCATTGGCTATGGGCATGGGGTGGGTTTGTGCCAGTACGGCGCCAACGGCATGGCCCAGGAGGGGCACACCTTCCGGGAAATTTTGCAGTATTACTATACCGGGGTAGACATCGAAAACCTGTATGAATAAGAAGGAGGGGAAAATTTGATCTGGGAAGACAAAACTAGTGGAGGTTAGCGATTGGAGGTTGGAAATTGTAAAAAAGGGGCTAGGGGATAGGGAACGATCCACTGGGATCCATTCCTGATACATTCCAATGTGGAGGAAGGTATTTCCCCCTTCGGGGGAGAATTATTTACAAGCATAAGCAATACTAAATTAAGCACTTTTGAAGGAAGGGATTTTTATGCAGCCACCCTTAGCAGCGGAAGTGTATCGGGGCAATGTGGTGGAAAGCAGGCACTATGCCACGGCGGTGATGGTGGATTCCAAGGGGAAGGTTATCTACGCCGCCGGGGATAAAGAACGACCCACTTCCCTCCGCTCCGGGGCCAAGCCCTTGCAGGTACTGCCCCTCTTCACCAGTGGGACGGCCGAAGCCTATCGCTTTAGCCTGCCCCAGGTGGCCGTCATGTGTGCTTCCCACAGTGGACAAATTATTCATCAGGAACAGGTATTGGGTATTTTGGAGCGGGTGGGGCTGGCGGAATCCCATCTCCAGTGTGGTGTGCACCGGCCCTTTCACCGGGCAACGGCCCGGGCCTTGGCAGAAGCCGGGGAGAAGCCGAAACCCCGCCACAACACCTGTTCGGGTAAACATGCCTGTATGTTGGCCATCACCCGCCATCGGGGCTGGGATATTAAGACCTACACCAAGATAGAACACCCGGTGCAGCAGGAAATGCTGGCTGCCGTGGCCCGGATGACCGATCTAGCAAGGGATAAGATTGATATTGGACTGGATACCTGCGGTGTGCCGGTATTTGCGGTACCCATCTACAATATTGCCCTGGCCTATGCCCGCCTGTCCCGGCCGGAGGAGGGGCGGGGCCGGTGGCGGGAGGGGATGGAAGCCATTGGGGCGGCCATGGGCCGGTATCCGGAACTATTGGCCGGTGAAGGGCGCCTGGTAACGGCCCTGCTGCAGGCCTATAAGGGGGAAATTCTGGCCAAGGATGGTGGGGAGGCCCTCTTTTGTCTTGGAATTCCCAGCCGGGGCTGGGGTTTGGCAGTGAAGATTGAGGATGGCTCTGAGAGGGCCCTGGCCCCGGTCGTCATCAATCTCCTCCGGGAAACAGGAATCATTCCCGGCAGTTTACCGGCAATCCTGGAAGCCTTTGCCTGCCCGGTGATCAGGACCCACCAGGGCCAGCTGGCGGGGAGGATAGAACCGGTGAAATTGTTTGGCTAAGGCGGGGGGCCTTTCTCCTGTCCTGCTTATAATTCTTAGTTAAAGACACCCATTCGGATAAACTGGATGGGTGTCTTTTACTTTCTAAGGCTTGGATAATAATTTCCCGGCTTCATATATAAGATGCTCCTTCCCAAGGTGGGACAAGTATAATGACCGATGGTTTGGACAAAATATAGAAGGAGGTGAAAATAATGACCAGGAAAATAAAGTTTCCCCGGAGGTGGCTGGAAAAACGACTGCCCCTTAAGACCTATCGGGAAAACTGGCAGAAAAGGATGGAGGCGGCCCGCCTCACCCTGCGGTCAGCATCTAAAGGGTTAACCCGGGGTGGCCTTTTAAGGGCCAAGGGCTGGACCTACTTGTTGGTATTTTTCCTTCTGCTGGCCTCCGGGGCCGGCGGCTATTATCTGGCCCGGCGGGCTGTTTCCCCGGTGGATCTTGAAAAGGGGGAAGGGCCATCGGTGGTGGGGGAAATGGTGGCAGACTTTGAAACCCCGACCTTTTCAGATGATAAAGAAGATGGGGCCGGGGCTGGGGTGACTGAAGGGGAGGTGGTGGTGGATGATGGGGCGAGTACGGGGGAAAGGGTTCCGCCGGGGGAAGGGCCCGCTGCTGCTCCTGTGGCAGAGGTGGATGGTGAAGGCGGAGGGGAATCTCCAGTGCTGGAAACTGTGCCGGCATCAGAAGAATCCGCCGGCTTGTCGGAAAATCCCATTGCCCCGGTGGTGGCCCCGCTATCTTCAGCCTTTGGTTGGCGACTGCATCCGGTCTATAAAGATTGGCGTTATCACTCTGGTGTAGATTTGGCAGTACCGGCGAAGACACCGGTCCAGGCTGTGTTAGATGGGGTTGTGGAAGATATTTATGAGGATCAGCACCTGGGCCCGGTTATTATTCTGGGCCATGGGCAGGGTTATGAGACCCGCTATGGACACTGTCAGGAAATGCTGGTAAAGGTTGGCCAACATATAAGCCAGGGTGAAGTTATTGCCACCGTGGGGGAGGCGGGTTTAGATGGTCAAACCCATCTTCATTTTGAGTTGCGCCGCCATGGACAGGCCCTTGATCCGGAGGAATATTTGCCCTTTGAATCTCTCCCCCGGGATTGAGGGAGGAATTTCACCTTCTAGGGTAGTGGGCGGCGGGCAGGGGATTGGCGGCGGAGACATTTTTCCCCCGCCCCTGCATATATATTAAATTAAAGTCCGTTAGGGGGGAAAAGGGATCATGAAGGACCATATCTACCAGCGGGTGATAGACATTGCAGAATTCTTGGTGGCGGCTGAAGCCACTGTAAGGGGGGCTGCCAGTGCCTTTGGGGTCAGTAAGAGCACCGTGCACAAGGATCTGACGGAGAGACTGCCCTTGGTGAATCCCCGGCTGGCAGAGGATGTACGTGCTGTCCTGGATACAAACAAGGCGGAGCGGCATATCCGGGGGGGAGAGGCCACCAGACAAAAATATCTAGATATTTCATCGTGAGAAAAAGAGGAAAGGAAGGAAAAAGGTAGAATATCACAATAACAGGGCGAAGTTATGTGGAAAGGGGTCTGAATTGATGTTTTTCCCCCGGGATATTGGCATAGACTTGGGAACTGCCAGCATCCTTGTCTATGTGAAGGGTAAGGGTATAGTTCTGCAGGAACCTACGGTTGTTGCCATTGAAAGAGACACAAACAAAATGTTGGCCATCGGCTCAGAAGCCACAGAATGATTGGGAGGACACCGGGCAATATCATAGCCATCCGCCCCCTGCAAAACGGCGTTATTGCCGATTATGATATAACTGAAGGCATGTTGAAATACTTCATCAGCAAGGTGTGCGGCCGGATTTTGTTCTTGCGGCCCCGTATTATGGTCTGTATTCCTTCTGGAGCCACTACTGTGGAGAAACGAGCTGTTTTGGAGGCCGCCATGCGGGCCGGGGCCAGGAAAACATACCTGATTGAGGAACCCTTTGCTGCGGCCTTGGGGGCCGGCCTGGATATCAGCGAACCCAGCGGCAATATGGTGGTGGATGTGGGTGGTGGCACCACCGATATAGCGGTGCTTTCATTGGGGGGAATCGTCCTCAGCGAATCCCTGCGTATCGGGGGGGATGACTTTGATGAAAGTATTATCCGCTATGTGAAGCAGGTGTATAATTTAATGATCGGGGAACGTACCGCCGAGGAGGTGAAGATACAAATTGGTACCGCCCACCTGGGGGGGCGCCAGGAAAGCATTGATATCAGGGGGCGGGACCTGGTTTCTGGTTTACCCAAAAATATTCGGATAGCATCGGAGGAAACCCTGGAAGCTATGGTGGAACCCCTAACTGCCATTGTCGATGGAGTAAAAACGGTTCTGGAAAGGACGCCGCCGGAATTGGCCGCTGATATTATGGACAGGGGTGTGATTGTAACGGGAGGGGGGGCCCTTCTGCATGGGCTGGACAAGCTTCTTAGCCGGGAGACGGGGCTACCCATATATGTGTCGGAAAATGCAATCACAAGTGTTGCTTTGGGTACCGGCAGGGCCTTGGATTGTTTAGAGATCATTGAAAATAAGGGCAGCAATGTGCGGCGGAGCATTAGCTTTTAGAAGTACTTCCTTAAAACTATGATTAGGATAGATACTATTTCTAGGGAAAGGGGGTGAAGACACAGTGATCCGTGGGATATATACAGCGGCCAGCGGTATGGCTAGTCAGATGCGGGCCCAAGATATAAGTGCCAATAATTTGGCTAATGTGAATACCACCGGCTATAAAAAAGATGTTCCCGCCTTGGCTGCCTTCCCGGAACTTTTTTTGCACCGCTTTAATGATGGTGCCCCTGGTGTGCTGGGGATAAGACCCTGGCCGGTCCCCCTGGGGACCCTGGGCACCGGTGTGTGGGTGGAGGAGGTGGCCACAGACATGAAACAAGGCTCCCTCCGGGAAACGGGCCGGGAACTGGACTTTGCCCTCCGGGGGGACGGGTTCTTTGTCATCGCTACTCCGGGGGGAAGGCGGTACACCCGCAACGGCAGTTTTAATATCAATGCCGAGGGTCAGTTGGTGACGGCTGCCGGCCATCGGGTACTGGGCCGGGATGGGGCGTCATTATATCATGATGATGAAGATCTGATGGATGAACTGCTGGTAGTGGATTTTGCTCCCGGCACAGTCCTTACCAAGGAAGGGGAAAGTCTCTACCTTTCTACCGAGGAGGGACAAGCAGTGGCTGATCCGGGGATTGTATCGGGAACCTTGGAGGAATCCAATGTCGATGTGGTCACTGCCATGGTGGAGATGATCGATGTGATGCGGGCCTATGAAGCTAACCAAAAGGTAGTGCAAGTTCAGGACCAGACTTTGGGGAAAACAGTAAATGAGGTGGGTCGAGTAGGGTAATTTGCGGGGCCGGACTGCACTGACAGGAGCCCCCTGCCGCCGAAGGATGGAAGCGGCAGCTTGCACGAGTTAAATTGCAAAGGAGGAAGGCAGTTATGATGCGTGCCCTCTGGACGGCTGGTTCCGGTATGCGGGGCCAGCAGTTAAACATAGATGTCATTGCCCATAATCTGGCCAATGTCAACACAACGGGCTTTAAAAAGAGCCGGGTGGAGTTCCAGGATCTTATTTATGAAACCATGCGGGGGACCGGGACCAGGCGAGGGGGTTTAAGCCAGCCGGTAGGCATACAGGTGGGCCACGGTGTCCGTCCTGCCGCTACCCAGCGCCTTTTCAGCCCGGGAAGCCTAGCGGAAACAGGCAATCCCTTGGATCTGGCCATTGAGGGGACGGGCTTTTTTGAGGTACTCTTGCCCAACGGTTCTACGGCCTATACCCGGGATGGCAGTTTTAAGCTGGATGCCGATGGTTACCTGGTAACCAGTGATGGCTATCTGCTACTACCAGAGGTGGCTATTCCCCCGGAGGCCCGGGAGATCAACATTGGCCCCGAGGGGATGGTTTCTTATGAATTGGACGGGGAGCGGGAGGAGGGGGACCAGCTTACCCTGGTGACCTTTAGCAATCCCGCCGGCTTGGAAGCCATGGGGCGGAACCTCTACCGGGATACCGGGGCCACCGGGGTCTTGGAGACGGGCTTGATTCCGGGGGAAGATTGTGGTACCCTGGCCCCGGGCTATCTGGAGCTGTCTAATGTACAGGTGGTGGAGGAAATGGTCAATATGATTGTGGCCCAGCGGGCCTATGAAACCAGTGCCAAGGCTATCCAGGCCTCTGATGAGATGTTATCCCTGGCCAACAACCTCCGCCGTTAATGATGTCCGTATGGGGAAGGAAGGTAAGGAATATGCTGGCTAATTTGCCCCCGGCTTTTTTGCCGACCGGGGAGGCTGCTTCTGCATCTGCCTCCCAAAGGGGAGCTAAAAATATAAGGGATGGGGATGATCTCCTTGCTGCCTGCCAAGACTTTGAGGCCATCTTCTGGCATCAAATTATGCGGCAGATGCGGCGCAGTATTCCCAAATCTGGTTTACTGGATGGTGGGATGGGGGAGGAGATCTTTCAGGATTTCCTGGATGAGGAATACAGCCGGCTCCTGGCCCGCCAGGGGGACGGCTCCTTGGCCACTCTGCTATATGAACAGCTGAAATTGGGTGGGTAATGCTGGGAGGGTTTGTCCAGATATACATTCCCTTCTTATGCTAGTAAAAACGGGCGACCACTGGTCGCCCCTACCCAGGGCGCCAACAGCAATTTCAAAACCCAGGGGCGGTCCTTGACCACCGCAACATGACGATGCGAAAATCTAGGGGCGGTCCTTGACCGCCCGCAAGGGGGATTCTTAAATGTTTGGCCCAAAGGATATCCAGACGATTTTACCCCACCGTTATCCCTTTCTGTTAGTGGATAGGATTTTGGAAGTAAAAGAGGGAAAACGGGCAGTGGGATTAAAGAATGTCTCCATCAATGAACCTTTTTTCCCGGGGCATTTTCCCAACCATCCCGTTATGCCCGGGGTCCTTATCGTGGAGGCCCTGGCCCAAGTGGCGGCCTTCACCGTATTGGGGCGGGGGGAAATGAAGGGGAAATTGGGTTATTTTACGGGGATTGACAAGATGCGCTTCCGCCGCCCCGTCATTCCGGGGGACCAGTTGCGGCTGGAGGCGGAATTATTGCGGCAGAGGGCCAAGATGGCTAAGGCCAGGGTGCAGGCGACGGTGGCCGGAGAGGTGGCTGCCGCGGGGGAAATTACCTTTGCCCTGGTGGATAAGGAGTAGATAATGGCAAAGGTGCGAAAGGGTGGGGGCCGGGAAACAAGGAATACAAAATATTATTCTGGGGCTAAATGTTAACGGGCTCTGAAAAGGATTTAAGGGGCGGTCGTCGAACAGATTATATACTATACTATATTATTTCAAAGGAGGTCTATAAATGAAACACAGATTATCCACAAGGGCCAGGATGGTGGAAGATTCACCAACCTTGGCCATGAATGCCCGCACCCAAGAAATGGTCCGTCAAGGAATTGATATTGTCAGCTTCACTGTAGGGGAGCCGGATTTTAATACTCCGGCCCATATCGGGGAAGCAGGCATCACCGCCATTCAGGAAGGGTTTACCCGCTATACGGCGGCCGCCGGCATCCCCGAGCTGCGCCAGGCAGTGGTGAAAAAATTAGAACGGGATCATGGGCTTACCTATGAAATGAACCAAGTCATTGTCTCCACCGGGGCCAAACAGGCCTTGGCCAATGCCCTGCAGGCCCTGGCTGAGGAGGGGGATGAGGTTATTGTCCCGGCCCCCTATTGGGTGAGTTATGCCGAATTGGTGAAGTTGGCCGGGGCCACACCAGTTATCGTCGACACCCGGGAGGAAGATGATTTCAAACTCACTCCCCAGCAGTTGGAAGAAAACATTTCTGAAGACACCGTGGCCCTTCTTCTCAACAACCCCAACAACCCGACGGGGACCGTCTACAGCCGGGAAGATTTGCAAGGGTTGGCGGATGTTTTAAAGGAGCATCCCCAGGTCTATGTAATTTCCGATGACATATACGAAAATCTCATCTATGATGGGGAAGAATTTGTTACCATGGCCCAACTGAATGAAGAAATGAAGCATAGGACAGTGATTATCAACGGTGTTTCCAAGAGTTATGCCATGACGGGATGGCGCCTGGGTTATGGGGCGGCCGACTTGGAAATTGCCCAGGCCATGGGCAAGATTCAGAGTCATATCACCTCTGGCACCAGCTCCATATCCCAAAGGGCGGCCTTGGCAGCCCTGGAGGGGGATCAGCAACCCATGCTGGATATGGTGAAGGAATTTGCGCGGCGCCGTGATTATATGTACCCGGCCATCAATGAAATACCCGGTATCAGCTGTATTTACCCCCGGGGGGCATTTTACATCTTTACCAATATCTCTTCTTATTTTGGCCGTACTATAAAGGGTAGGAAAATTACCGACAGCCTCAGTTTTGCCG
>JAAYTH010000192.1 GCA_012523785.1 Bacillota bacterium
GCAGACAAATGTAGGGGCGACCATTGGTCGCCCGTCTCCCGGGCGCGGAGCTAAATTTACGGGGTAAACCGTAGGGAACGGTGCCCCCACCGTTCCGTGCACCCGGCCGTTTTCGTGTAATAAAGACATAATATGATGGTATTTACCACAAATTGTGGTATACAAAAATCATATTTTGGCATATAATGGTGGAAAGGTGGGAATTGTCCGACTTATGGGGAAACGGATAAACTCCATCCTTTAATAGGAGCAACCCCCGGATACTTGGGACAAGCATTATAAAAAAACATGTTAAGCCACAAATGTCAGCGATAATAGGAGGATTTTTATGGCCAGGCTACCTTTTTATAAAAGAATAAGTTTCACTTTGGCCTTAGTATGTATATGTGGCATTCTGGTCGTGGGGACTACATCAGTATTTTACATGGCAAATAACAGCCAGAAGATTTTAAATGAGGTCACGGAAACCCAGAGCGAAAAGGCCCTGGCCGCCTTGGATGCCTTTCTGGCCCAGTACCAGCTTCAATCAAAATTGGCAGCCACAAGCCTTTCCACAACCTGTGAGGTTTCCCAGGCCTTTGAAAAAGGAGATATGGCTGTTTTACGCGAAGTGGCCCACCGGGCCGTGGGCCATATGGGGGTAAATGTAAATTTTATTACCTTTACCGATGACCAGGGCCAGGTTGTCGCCCGCACCCATAGTGACCGGGTGGGGGATTCCCTAGCCTACCAGGAGAATATCACCCAGGCCCTAAAGGGGGAAATTACGACCCACATTGAACCGGGCAATGAAATCGGATTGAGCTGCCGCACCGGGGCCCCCATCAAGAATACAAAGGATGAAATACTGGGGGTTGTGTCAACGGGGTATTCTTTGTTATCCCCTGAATTTGTTGAGGGTATGAAGGATATAACGGGGAATGAATTCACTGTTTTTATTGGAGAGGAACGGGTCAATACCACTGTACAACGTGAAGATAGCCCGGCCCTAGGTACTAGAATGGAGCCCCATATCGCCGCGGATGTTTTGGAAAAAAAGGAGGTCTACATAGGGAATTCGGATGTCCTCGGTATCCCCCATATTGTGGCCTACAGGCCTATTTTGGATCCAAAGGGTAGCGCCATCGGTGCCTTTGCCACCGGGATCTCCGTCGGTGCCCTCAATGACCTGCGGCATAAGGCTATGCTACAGGCCATCAGCATCGAGGTGATCGTCATGGCCCTGGTCCTCACTGTATTGCTCTTTTATGTGTGGCGTTCCATCACTAGGCCCTTAGCTGATATGGCTGAATGTGCGGCCAATATCGCCCACGGGAACCTGGAGGTTGAGTTGGGGCATCGGGCCCAGAACGAACTGGGTACCCTGGCTAATTCCCTGCGGGCCATGGTGGATAAATTAAAGGGCTATATAGGGGATCTCCGCCGGCGGGAAGATGAACTCCTGGTGGCCCTCCACCAGGCGCAGAAGGCGGAGGAGGGCAAATCACAATTTCTGGCCAATATGAGCCATGAGATCCGCACCCCCATGAATGCCATCATTGGCATGGCTTACTTGGCCCTAAAGACCAATTTGAATCCCCAGCAGAGGGACTATATATACAAAATCCATCAATCTGCTAGTTCCCTGCAGGGACTTATCGATGGCATCTTGGATTTTTCCAAGATCGAGGCCGGGAAAATGGCCATCGAAAAAATTGAATTTCACTTGGAGGAGATGCTGGAGGAAAGCATCTCATTTATCAGCAGGGAGGCCCAGGAAAAGGGGCTGGAATTTGTCTGCCATATTGCACCGGGAATTCCCGAAAACCTGCTGGGGGATCCCTTACGTCTCTCTGAGATTATATCCAACTTGGCCAGTAATGCGGTGAAGTTTACGGAGACGGGCCAGGTTACCATTGATATCCGGCCGGTGGGGGAAATTACCGGAAGGGTAAAATTAGAGTTTGCCGTGCGGGACACCGGCATTGGCATGACCCCGGAGGAGCAGGAACACTTGTTTGTGGCCTTCATGCAGGCCGATACTTCTACAACCCGCCGCTACGGCGGGACGGGGCTGGGCCTGGCCATCACCAAAAGGCTGGCCGAGCTTATGGAGGGAAGCCTGGAGGTTATCAGTGAAAAGGGATTCGGCAGTGTTTTTAAGTTTACAGCCTGGTTTGATATCGCCCCGGGCAAAAGTAAAACACCCCAACCGTTACCCGCCACTATAAAGGGAAAAAGGATTCTGGTGGTGGATGACAACCTGGCGGCCAGGAACACAATTGTCGAATATTTAAAGGTGATGAAATTTCGGGTGGAGGCTGCAATTTCGGGAGAAAAGGCAATTGCCTTGGCCCAGGAAGCGGATATGGCAGCAGATCCCTTTGAGGCTGTCCTGGTCGATTGGCAATTAAACGACGGCATTGACGGCATTGAAACCGCCATAAGGTTGAAAGAACCGGAGGGCCTGGGGCATGTGCCCCTGGTGGTGCTTTTAACCCTGGCGGCCCAGGAAGATATCCGCTACAGCCTTCCCAACTACATTGATGCAGTACTGGAGAAGCCCATCACCCGTTCTACCCTTTATGATTGTCTAGTGGGGCTATTTACCTCCAGCTCCAAGGTTGATATTGAAGCCTTCATTCGGGAAAAATACTATGATTTTTCGGAGTTTAAAGCCCTGGTGGTCGAAGATAATGAGATAAACTTGCAGATTGCCGTCGAATTGTTGACCAGTAAGGGGATGGCTGTGGAGACTGCCTTGAGCGGGCAGCAGGCAGTGGAGAAATTTGCCGGGGCACCGGCAGGCACCTATGACATTATCCTCCTGGACATTCAAATGCCGGGCATGGATGGCTATGAGGCGGCGGAACACATCCGGGCCCAGGATAAGAATATCCCCATCATTGCCATGACGGCCCGGGCCTTGGAGGAGGAGAAAAGAAAATGCCTGGTTGTGGGAATGAATGATCATATTGCCAAGCCCATTGATGTGGACCTACTCTATGACATCTTGAGCAGATGGCTCCCGGCCAGGGCCGCCAAAGTGAAAGAAATCCACCGGGATGAAGATATTAAAATTAATGGCCTCAATACAGAGGAAGGGCTGTACCGTGTAGCCGGTAATGCAGATCTTTACGCCGAATTGCTTTTGAGCTTTGCCAGCCAGCAGGAGGAACTTTTGGGGGGAATCCGGCGGGCCCTTGCCGAGGGAGATGTGGCCCAGGCCGGAGGGTTAAATCACACCCTAAAGGGTTTGGCCGGCAATATAGGTGCCGAGGCGGTCCTTCCCCTCTTAAATCGTATGGAGGAATGGCTGCAAACAGCCCCGGAGGGTTCTGCACCACCCCCGGTACTGGAGGAATTGGAGGCCAGCTTGAAAAAAATAAGCCAAAACATTAAAGACGCCGTTTTGCTCCAGGAAAAGAAGCCAGAAGGGCCCAGCTGCGATATAAGCCAAGATTCATCCGAAATAAATCATTTACTTAGACTACTGCGAGAAAGTGATATGGAGGCTGTGGAGTATTTTGGCCATCTGGAAGGTGCTTTGAGGGCCCGGATGAGCCCGGAAGCCTTTACGGCCCTGAAGGTTTTAATTACCCGTTTTGAATTTTTAACTGCGTCCCAGCTATTGGCGGAGGAACTCCAGGCAGAATAGGGGGAATATCCATGCTGCCGGACAAGGGAAAGCCAGTAGTTTTAATTGTGGATGATACCCCGGACAACATCATCCTGGTCCATGAAATACTAAAGGATGAATACCGTGTTATTGTGGCTACCGATGGGGCCAAGGCCCTGCTGGCAGCCCAAAGGATGAGGCCCGATATTATTTTGTTAGATGTGATGATGCCAGTAATGGATGGGTATGAAACCTGCCGCCGATTGAAAGGAAATAAAAACTTGCGGGATATTCCCATTCTATTTTTGACGGCTAAATCCGCCGAAGAGGATGAAAAAAAAGGCTTGGCCTTGGGAGCGGTGGATTATATTATTAAACCCGTCAGCCCGCCCATACTAAAGGCCCGCATAAAAACACACCTGACCTTGAAAAAATCCCGGGACTTTTTACGGGATAAGAATAGGTTTTTAGAGGCGGAGATAGAAAGGCGCACCCGGGATATTTCCACCATGCAGGAGGCCTCCATTATGGCCATGGGGGCCTTGGCGGAAATGAGGGATGATGACACGGGCCGCCATCTACAGCGGGCCAAGCTCTATATCAAGGAGCTGGCCGAATACCTGGGGCAAAGGAAGAAGTTTGCAGCTATCCTGACCCCGGACAAAATTAATAATATTATCATCTCTTCCCCCTTGCATGATATCGGGAAGATTGGAATTCCCGATGAGATTTTGCTCAAGCCGGGCCCTTTGACGCCGGAAGAATATGAAGTTATGAAGAAGCATACTGTCTTGGGCCGGGATGCCCTCCTGCGGGCCGAGAAAATGATGGGTGGGGCCGAGAATTTTTTGAGTTGTGCCCGGGAAATTGCCTATTCTCATCATGAAAAGTGGGATGGCAGCGGATACCCCCAAGGGCTGGCCGGGGAGGAGATACCTTTGGCTGCCAGATTGATGGCCGTGGTAGATGCTTACGATGCCTTGACTTCCGAGAGGGTTTATAAAAAGGCTGTATCCCATGAGAAGGCCGTGGCTATTATTAAGGCTGATTCCGGCAGCCACTTTGATCCCGATGTGGTAGATGCCTTTTTAGCCCTAAAGGAAAGGTTCCGGGAGATTTCCCGCCGGGAATAGCTGGACCGGGGATTGATAAGGGCCCGATTCCTGCCGTCCGACCGATATGGTTTGCTATATTAGGCGGAACGACGAGGGCGTCGTTCCCTACAAATTACCGCAAAGTTTACCAAGTAAAAAGTAGGGAACGGTGTCCCCACCGTTCCGCGCAAGTTACCGCGAAATTTACCAATTAAACAGTA
>JAAYTH010000003.1 GCA_012523785.1 Bacillota bacterium
TCCACGCCCGGCTTCATCTATACCCGCCACATGGCGAAAACCCTTTTCTTTAAGTTGATTTTCCCGCTGACAAAGGTTTTTCCACTTGGCAACTTCCTTTTCCCGGCGGTTTAATCTCATTCTCCAGCTCTTTATTAGGCTCTGGACCCCTTGGCGTGGGTCCTGCCCCAGTTCAGGTAATATTCCCTCAATTTCCCTCCAAGACATTTCACCCAGCCAGTTCCTCAATTCTTTAAGGGACATGTGTGCAAAATCCATTGTAATTCCCTTCTGGCGGCAGTTCTAGGGTAATACGGCCCAACTGCCCATTTTGAAATTCCCGCAGAAATAACCTGGCAACCCTGTCCCGGTCACTCACACCCCCGGGAAGGAGCATCCCCCTTTTAATGCCGATATCATCCAACATCTGGTTTGGATCTTTAGGTGATGAGGAAAAACCATACCGCTCCTTGAGTTGTAGGGGGTTTTTTTTCACCAATAGTGCACCTAACCAGTGGGCAACTTCTTCCACCGGGACCGACTCCAGTGGTAGGGCCCCGGTTGCCGCTAACTTAAGGCCAATAGATGGATCCTCTATGCGGGGCCATAAGATTCCCGGCATATCCAGCAGTTCCAATTCTCCTCCCACCTTAATCCATTGTTTACCCCGGGTAATTCCGGGTCTTGCACCGGTTGCAGCTCGTTTTCTACCGACTATCCGGTTGAGTAGGGATGATTTTCCCACATTGGGAATACCCACAACCATTAAACGGGCTGGACGGCTTCTACGCCCTTTGTCCCTTAATTTTTTCATGGTGGGTTGAACCAGTCGGTGAGCGGCCGCCATTACATTCCTGAGGCCCTGCCCGGAAATTGCATTCAGGGCAATAGTTTCGCAATTTTGCTGCTTATACCATTTTTGCCATCTAGCGGTCGCAGCGGGAGAAGCCAGATCCATCTTGTTCAATATCAACAGCTTGGGTTTTTGGCCCTTTAGGGCGTTTATTTCCGGATTACTACTGCTTATAGGAATTCGGGCATCAATGACTTCTAATATCAAATCCACCAATTTAATATTCTTGCGGAGCAAATCCCGGGCCTTGGCCATATGTCCCGGATACCACTGCATATTGCCTCACCCACCTTCATCGGCAATGGTGTAACTGGTTTTGCCGGAATCTAGCCACCCAAGATCATGGGGCGGCCAATAGATGAAGGACGCCTTCCCGATGATATCCTTACGTGATAGCATACCGACATCGGGATAGCGGCTGTCCCGGCTGTTATTTCTATTATCACCCAAAACAAATATTTTGCCCGGAGGCACTTCGACCGTGTGATTGCCATATGTAGGTTCCGTCAGATAGGGTTCCTTTAGGGGCTGATCATTTACTATAACTTTACCGTCTACTATTCCGATGGTATCACCACCAACACCTATTACCCTTTTGATGAAGTCTTCCCGTGGGTTGGCTGGATATCGAAAAACAATAATATCACCGGGCTTGGGGGAGGTGAAATGAAAGAGGAATTTATTCACTAGCAGTCGCTGGCCGTGGTGCAAGGTTGGTTCCATTGAGGAACCATCGACTACAAAGGACTGTACAACAAAGGTAATAATAAAAAAGGCCAGTATCAGGGCAATTATGACACACTCAAGATATTCCCTAATAATACCTTTTTTTTGCGCCATGTCCTCCCTCCTCATTCCCGCGAAGATATTTCCAACTAAATAAGGGACTGCTGCCTAACAGTCCCCATTTCCGCTTTACCGGTGCCTTTCCTTAATACGGGCAGCCTTTCCGTGCAGCTTGCGCAAGTAATATAACTTGGCCCGGCGTACCCGGCCACGACGAATGACTTCGATCTTGGCAATGCGTGGGGAGTGAAGGGGGAAGGTACGTTCCACCCCAACACCATAAGAAACCCGGCGAACGGTAAAGGTCTCCCGTAGGCCCCCACTTTTTCTGGCAATAACTACACCTTCAAAAACCTGAATCCGCTCCCGGCTGCCTTCCACAACCTTAACATGGACGCGGATGGTGTCACCGGGGTTAAATTCCGGCAGGTCTTTTCTCATTTGTTTTCCTTCGAGAGCCTTAATCACAGACATCAAGCTCCCTCCTTCCCACCTGCTTAAAACCCAAAATAATGGATATTATACTGCCAGTCCAATATCAAACTATATTAGGCAAACACATGCCATTATACCATAGAAACCCAATGATTACAATAGTCCCGGCATCGCCAAAAATGTCAATTTTCCATTATTTCCCGCAGGAGAATTTGATCTTCTTTTGTCAGGATTTTATTCTTCAAAAGTTCCGGGCGCCGCCTTAGGGTGCGCCTTAGAGATTCCCTTCGCCGCCAGCGCCTTATTTCCTCATGATGGCCCGATAAAAGAATCGCCGGGACCTCCATTCCTTCCCATCTTGATGGTCTGGTATATTGGGGATATTCCAAAAGGTTATCGGTAAAGGTTTCTTCCTGTAAAGAGTCACGTTGCCCTAAGACGCCGGGCAGGAGTCGGACTATGGAATCAACTAAGAGCATGGCTGGTATTTCCCCACCTGTCAAAACATAATCACCAGTTGAAATCTCATCAGTGACCAGATGCTGCCTAACCCGCTCATCTACCCCTTCATAGTGACCACAGATGAGGACTAGTTGTTCCTCCCGACTTAATTTCCATGCCTTTTCCTGTGTCAAGACTTGGCCCTGGGGAGTGAGGAGGATTATTCTGGTTCCTTCTTTACACCGCAAGGATCTTACAGCCCGGAAAATAGGTTCGGGTTTCATAACCATTCCAGCACCGCCCCCGTAGGGGGCGTCATCGACGCTCCGGTGCTTATCGGTGGTATAATCCCGAAGGTTGTGGATGACAAGTTTCAACAACCCCCGCTCCTGGGCTCTGCCCATAATGCTGTGCCCCAAGGGGCCCGGAAACATTTCCGGAAAGATGCTAATAATATCGATCCGCATTGGATAACTCCCCCTTATCGGAGTCCTTCCAAAAGCCTAACCAGCATTAGGCCATTATCAAGATCAATTTTTTTCACTACCTTTTTCAGGGCCGGGATTAGGATCTGGTCCCCCGCATCATTTTGGACAATATAGACATCATTACAGCCAGGGGTAAGAATATCCACAACTTTTCCCAGCTCTTCTCCTTCGATAGTTTTTACCCGGAGCCCGATAATCTGAAAGTGATAGTAGTGTCCGGGGGGAAGGACTACTAATTGGGAGGGGTTTATCTGTACAAGGCATTTACGCAATTTTTCTGCTCCCCGGCGGCAATTTATCCCGGCCAGTCTTAATAGGACATAGTGTTTATGATATCTCACCCCCATTATCTGGGTAAAACAAGGCCTTTGTGTTCCCGGACAGACAATGGATGCTGTTTTGAGGGACCGGAAACGTTCGGGAAAATCCGTCTGGGGCAATACCCTAACTTCACCGGTGATCCCCTGGGGGGATACTATCTCGCCTATGGTGATTAGTTCGGATTGCATTGGGAATCACCCCTTTTCATTGCAAATCTTTTGCCCCTATTATTCCCGGCTTTTAAATAAAGCAAGCCGATTCCAGCATTAGGTCACACTATTTCTAAATCGACCCTTTTCCCTTTTTTAGTAGCCATGGCCTTGACAACTGTCCTAATTGCCCTGGCAATCCTTCCTTGTTTGCCAATAACCTTACCCATATCATCGGGCGCAACACTTAACTTCAGTATAACTAGCTGCTCATCTTCCGTCTCTGTAACATTCACTGCCTCGGGTTCATCAACAATGGCCTTAACGATAATTTCCACCAATTCCCGCATAACCGCACCCCCTTGATGTCCACATCGTTATCCCGTCTGCTAGGCCCGATCTTTTGAACTTGCAAATTTCTCCATTATACCGACGTTTTTGAAAAGGGATCGGACGGTTTCAGAGGGTTGTGCCCCTTTATTAAGCCAATTGAGGGCTTTTTCTTCATCTATCTTTACTATCGTTGGATCAGCAGTAGGATTGTAGTAACCGATGTTTTCAATTACCTTCCCGACCCGGGCTTTTCTGGAATCAGCCACCACCAGACGGTAGAACGGTGCTTTTTTTGCCCCCATCCGCCGCAGGCGAATCCTCACAGCCATTTTACTTCACCTCCTTTTATTGGTATGTACTAATAATGTTTGGGAGCAAACTACATCTTAAGAAAAGGAAAATTAGCAGTTTTACCTCCCTTTCCCGGCTGACTGTACTGTCGCAGTAAGCGCTTGGATTGCTCAAATTGTTTCAAAAGACGGTTGACATCCTGGACCTTGGTTCCGCTGCCCCGGGCAATACGTCTCTTTCTATTAGCGTTAATAATGTTAGGGTAGTGCCGTTCTTCCGGGGTCATAGAGGTAATAATTGCTTTTGTCCTTTCCAGTTGTTTATCATCTACAGCTAACCCCCGTAGTTTCTTCATTCCCCCAATTCCCGGCAGCATACCCAAGATTTGATCAATGGGACCCATTTTTTGCACTTGCTCTAGTTGCTCCATAAAGTCCCCAAGATTAAAATCATGGGATTTGAGTCTATTTTCCAATTCCATGGCGGATTTAATATCAATGCTCTCCTGGGCCCTTTCGATGAGTGTGAGAACATCTCCCATCCCCAGGATTCTGGAGGCCATTCTTTCAGGATGGAAAGGCTCCAAAGCATCAAGCTTTTCCCCTACTCCCACAAACTTAATCGGGCAGCCGGTGACAGCCCTTGCCGAGAGGGCAGCCCCCCCCCGGGTATCGCCATCAAGCTTAGTCAGGATAAGTCCACTCAGGGTTAATTTTTCTTGAAATGCTTTCGCAACTGTAATAGCATCCTGGCCAGTCATGGCATCCACCACTAATAAGATATAATGTGGTTTCAGATCCTTTTTAAGCTGAATTAGTTCCCCCATCAGCCCTTCATCTACGTGTAATCGCCCCGCTGTATCGATCAATACATAATCGTTTCCCTGGGAAAGGGCGTGTTTAACAGCACCTTTAGCGATATCCAGGGGATTATGTTTTTCTCCCATATCAAATACCGGGACTTGTATTTTTCCACCCAGGACCTGCAGCTGCTTAATTGCTGCCGGTCGATAAATATCTGCCGCCACCAACAGGGGGCTGCGTCCCTTTTGGCGCAGATAGCGGGCCAGCTTTGCACAGGTGGTGGTTTTTCCAGAACCCTGGAGGCCAACTATTACTAGCACCGTCGGTGGTCGGGGTGCCGGCTCTAGTTTGCTCACCACCTTACCCATCAAATGGGTAAGTTCTTCGTGGACTATTTTTATAACATGCTGGCCCGGGGTAAGACTTTGCATGACCTCTTGTCCCACCGCCCTATTCTGTACCCGGGCAATAAAGTCTTTCACCACCTTATAGCTAACATCGGCCTCCAGTAAAGCAAGTCGCACTTCCCGCAGGGCAATTTTAACATCGGCTTCGGAAAGTTTTCCCTTCCCTCGTAATTTTTTCATAGCCGCTTGGATTTTGGCGGTTAATCCTTCCAGCAAAAACATTCCCCCCTTTACCTAGACCTTGGCGGACGGATTTAGTAGTGATCTAATTTCCGCCAGCAGTGCCAAACCTCTTCTATCCTTTCCAATATTCCTCTCCAAGTCCTCCAGAAGCCCAAATACCTGTTTTAACACCTGTTCCCAGTGTAAGGCATTTTCGACCAGGCCCAGCTTCTGTTCCAATTTTTTAAGGGTAGCCTCTCCATTGCGCAATATATCATGAACAGCCTGCCTGCTGATATTAAATTCGGCCGCCACTTCACTTAATGAAAGGTCTTTTTCATAATAAAGATGAATGAACTCTTGCTGTCTTCCGGTCAAGAGGGCACCATATACATCATACAGTTGGATCATACGCAGCGTTTTTTCTATCATTATCTCCACTCTTCTTTTATGGTGTCAAGGATAATAACTTGACAGACAACAACTGAATTGTAACCCTATTTAAACCCCTTGTCAAGAATCGGCATTTGCAAAAAGAGCGGTGACAAAGGTAGAAGGTGAAAATTCCTGTAGATCCCCGATATCCTCCCCCAAGCCGATGTATTTAACCGGGATTCCCAATTCCTGACTTATGGGGATAATTATCCCACCTTTAGCCGTACCATCTAGTTTGGTGAGAATTAAACCGGTTAAATCCAGGGCTTTTTGAAAAACCCGGGCCTGGGCCAAGGCATTTTGCCCCGTGGTTGCATCTAAAACCAATAGTATTTCTAATAATGCCTCTGGATACTCCCTTTTAATAATGCGCTGTATTTTTTCTAACTCGGCCATAAGGTTTGCTTTAGTGTGCAAGCGCCCGGCTGTGTCTACTATCAGCACGTCTAAACGGCGGGCCCGTAGAGCCTGTAGGGCATCGAAGACAACAGCAGCTGGATCTGAATTGGGCCGGTGGCTGATTATGTCTATATGGAGACGATGTGCCCAGGCCTTCAATTGGTCAATGGCCGCCGCCCTAAAGGTATCGGCCGCCGCAAGCAAAACCCTTTTTCTTTTCTCCTTAAGTTTGTTAGCCAGCTTGGCAATGCTGGTTGTCTTCCCCACTCCATTGACACCGACTACTAAAATAACACTTGGAATATTAGCTATCCCGATAGGCCCAGAATTTTCGAAGGTCAAGGATTCCTCAATTTGTTTTTTGAGTTGTTCTATAAGTTCTTTCCCGGATTGTATTTCCCCTATTTGGACTTTTTTTCGAATACTTTCCACAAACCCTAGGCTAGCTTCTACTCCAACATCAGCCATGATTAAAATTTCCTCCATATCCGCAAAGAAACTTTCATCAAGGCCCGAACTGCCGGAAATCAAACTTTCAATCTTATTTACCAGACCCGTTTTAGTTTTTTTAAGCCTAAAACTCAACTGAGCCAATAAATTGTCCAACACGACATTTCCCTCCCTAGCTCATGATTCCTAAAAGCTGTGGGGTATTTATGGGGACAATGATTTACTAATACAAATTTTGCTCTATTAGGAAAATATTATATCAGCCTACCATATCATCGCCAATATCAAGGGATAAAAACTGCGAAGTACCATGTTTATCCATAGCAATTCCATAGAGAATATCAGCCTGCTTAATTATTTCCTGGCGATGGGTAATCAGCAAAAATTGTATCTGGCCCACATACCGGCGCAGGAAATTTCCTAACCTGACGGCATTGACATCATCAAGGGAAGCATCAATTTCGTCGAGGACACAAAAGGGACTAGGTTTAACCTGGAGAATCCCAAA
Organism: Bacillota bacterium; assembly: GCA_012523785.1. GTDB lineage: Bacteria > Bacillota > DTU030 > DTU030 > DTU030 > JAAYTH01. The sequence continues at coordinate 7,241 of JAAYTH010000003.1, forward strand.
AAGAAAGGCAATGGCTGCCAATGCTTTTTCACCGCCGGAAAGAAGTAGTATGTTTTGCAGTTTTTTCCCCGGGGGTTGCACCATTATTTCCAATCCTGCCTCTAGGGGATTGTCAGTATCGGTAAAGGATAGTTGTGCTTTACCACCTTCAAATAGCTCTTGGAATACCTTTTGAAAACTGTCTTGTACCTCTGTGAAGGTTTTTATTAACCGTTCTTTGCTTTCAGAATCAATCCTTTGCAACAACTCTGACAATGTTTTTCGCGCCTCAACCAAGTCCTCCATTTGCTGTGTTAAAAAATCATATCGTTCCTGCAGCTGTTTGTACTGTTCTCCCGCCCGCAGATTTATATTGCCCAACTGGTCTAGTTTTTTCTCCAGTTCTGCTATCCTTCGGTGCCATTTACCCACAGAAACAATTTCTTCTTTGTACTTCTCCGCCTGGGCCGCTGACAATCTATAGTCGGCAAATAGACGTCTTTTTATCCCGGCCAAGGATGTTTCCAATTTAGTCAGTTTTTTTTCCAACTGATGTGTTTCCTCAACTACTATGGCAATATTTTCCCGCTGCTCTTTGCTTTCTTTCTGCAGCGCCGATAAAGTTATTTGGTTTTCCTCTTTTTCTGCCCTTAATTCTTCAACCTCCTGCCTTAATTTCATTTCTTTCTCTTTATCTTTAGCTAGTATCTCATGGTCTAATTCCAGCTGCCGACTTAAATTTTCCTGTTCCCTCTGGAGGACATTCAACTCCTTTTCTTCCTCCAGCATGATTTTTTGGGCCTCTGAGTGTTGCTCTAGGAGTTTTTTAAAATAAGCCTCTTGTGCTTTGAGCTGTTGGACTAGACTGGCCTTATTCACCTTTAGGGACGTGATTTTCTCCTGGCGGTATTCCTGCTTGCTTTTGTACTCCTTGAGAGCAACTTCGGCCTTCCGCAATCTTTCTTGCCTTTCCCTATCTTCTTTTTCCAGTTGAGAAAGTTCTTCTTCCTGCAGTTTGATACTTTCCTCCAATTCTTCTAGTATCCCCTCCGCTGATTTTTGTTCCCATCGGAGGGTATTAAAAACCTTTCTGTTTTTTTCTATCCTCTGGTCCAAGTCTTCTTTTTTCCTTTCAATTTCATCCAACTTTATCCTTGCCTGTTTCTTTTCCTCTTGGGACCGTTCAACATCCGCCTTGATGACGGTCATTTTTTCTTGCTCAGATGTCAAAGTATTTTCCAATAATTGCACCTCATTACTGAGGTCCTTATATTCCTTTAGCAATTCTTTTGTTTCCCTTTTCCGACTGAGAAGTTGAATCTGGCTCTGTCCCAGGGTGCCCCCGGTAATAGCCCCACCGGGAGTGATAATCTCACCGTTTAAGGAAACAATCTTAAAGCGATAATTACCCTTTTGAGCTATTACCCGGGCACTGGGGAGATCCTTAACTATGATAACCTGTCCCAAAAGAAATTCAACCACAGGGCGAAAAGATGTATCAGCAGTCACCAAGTCTGCCGCCCGACCCAAGACACCGGGCAAGGCCAGTAGGGCCTGTCCATGGCTGGGAAGGTTTCGGCCCCGTATTGTATTTAATGGTAAGAAAGTGGCTCGCCCTAATTTTTTTGTCAACAGATATTTGATGGCCTCCTGGGCGATATTATCGTTTTTTACCACCAGGAACTGAAGTGTAGAGCCCAAGGCCACGCCAATAGCCTTTTCCAGATCCTTATCCACATGAAAAAGATCAGCAACAGTCCCATAAATCCCCCGGTTGAAATTTTTAAGTATTGCCTGAACCCCGCGGTAATAACCCTCGAAACTACGCTCCAGTTCCCGCAAAAAATCCAAGCGGGCTTGGACCCGATCCAATTGCCTTCGTTTTTCCTGCCATACTCCCTGAATATTTTCGACTAGGGCTAGCGTTTTTTCCATTTCCATCCCCAAATATGCTAATGTTTTATCGGTTCTGATCAGAATGCTAGCCCACTTTTTTTGCTCCTGACCAAGAATATCTTTTTCTTTCTTAAGTCCTGATAGTTCCCTTTCAATATTTTGAAGTTGCTGGCCTGCCTGCAAAAGGCTCTTTTTCACAGATTCCCGCCTGGTGCTGAGGGACTGCCATTTATTTTTCCCTTCCGATTGCCGCCGTATTATTTCAAAGGCTTCGTCCCTATCGGCTTCTAGCCCTTCTTCCTTTTGCTGCCACTTCTCTTGATATTGTTTCATTCTTTCCGTAAGTGATTCCAGTTCTTTATCAACCGCATATGTTTCTTGTTGTAAAAACTCAATTAGTTTCCCGGCCTCTTTTTTCGAACTTCTTATTTCAGCTATTTTATCAATCCTGATTTTTTGCTGTTGTTTCTTTCTTGCCCCTTCCCTCTGTAGAGACAGATTTTGTTTTTCCCGTAGGGCAATGCTTTCCTCCAGCCGGCTCGTACTGGCCTGGATAATAGCCAGGTTCTGCCGCTTTTCACTCAATTTTTCTTCTTTGAAATGCCCGACTAACTTCTCCTTCTCAATTTCGGCATCCAGGGTCCGAAGTTTAGTCTCCATACCCTGTTTGCGGCATTGTTTTTCCTGCAGTTTTTGTATGTCCTTTTCCCTTTGTTTTTGCAAAGAATTAACTTTATGCAAGGCTAAAGCAATTTGGCTGGTCTTCAACTCTTCACGGTATTGTCGATAAAGCTTTTCTTGGGTTGCTTCTTCTTCTAATAGCGACAACTGATGATTCAGTTCGATCAATAGATCATTCAAGCGCATTATATTCTGTTCTGATTCCGCCAACTTGTTTAATACTTCTCCCTTGCGATAGCGGTATTTTAGTATCCCGGCAGCTTCTTCCAACATCAGCCGCCGTTCTTGGGCCTTCATGGTAAGTAAATTCTCTACCTGCCCCTGATTTATTAGGGCATAAGTGTCCCTACCCAGTCCCGTATCCAGAAATAATTCCTGGATATCTTTTAGGCGACAGCGGGTTCTGTTTAGCTTAAATTCACTTTCCCCGGAACGATATGCACGGCGGGATACCTCTACTTCAGAATAGTCTAAGGGAAGGATGCCGCTGGAATTATCCAGAATGAGAACTACTTCACAAAACCCCGGCGAACGGTGTTTGTCAGGACCAAGATGTATCAAATCTTCGATTTTTTCACAGCGCAGCAACTTTAAACGCTGTTCACCCAGGGCCCAGCGGATGGCATCGGCTATATTACTTTTGCCACTCCCATTAGGGCCTACAAGGGCAGTAATGCCGGGCCCAAATTCTAATTTTGTGCGCTTTGCAAAGGATTTAAAACCAAACAATTCTAATCGGCGCAGGAGCATCCCGCTACCTCCTTCAGATTACCACTATGTACAAGGAACAATGTCATTTTATCATAAGACTGAAAGTGATGCCAGAAGGGACCAGGCCTTCTATAAATCCTTCCCTTCCAGGGCCTCATCCCACAAAATAATAATGCCACTAGAAAAAAACCTGTCCGAAGGGTTTTTCGGACAGGCCTTTGGTGGGGTCTGGTATTTCTATCTTGGATCAACTATAAATTTTATAGCTGTCCTTTCCTCACCATCAATTTGGATTTCTACGAAGGCCGGGATAGCAACGAGATCAATACCATTGGGTGCTACGAAACCTCTGGCAATGGCAATCGCCTTCACAGCTTGGTTCACGGCTCCAGCCCCAACCGCCTGCAATTCTGCAGAACCATTTTCCCGAAGAACGGCGGCCAAGGCACCCGCTACAGATTTTGGATTTGATTGAGCTGATACTTTTAGTACTTCCACGGTGTCACCCCTCCTTTAGGTGAATGGGTTTAGTTATGGCTTATATTAACTATATTCTTCCCCTTCCGGAAAATTCCTCCCTTTCCAGAATATATAAACGGTTAAGCTCTAATTAACAGCAAAATATTGTCCTTGGCATCCGGAATAATCCTCTCCAATAAGGAGGGAAGAAAGTAACCCTGGTGGGCAATATTACTCCTTAAATTTTCTACTTCTTAAATCGACCTTCGACTATTGCCAACGCCCTTCTGGCCGCCGCCTGTTCCGCATCTTTTTTGGTTTTACCGACACCGCTGGCGACCTTTTCATCATTGATGTATACACCGGCCCGGAAAGTTTTGTCATGATCAGGTCCCTCTGCTGCCAAAAGGGCATATGACAGATCAATATTATGGTACTGCTGCAGTAGTTCCTGCAGTTGGGTTTTATAATCCACGAACGATTCCAGGGATTGTGATTGCATATTATCAAGGAATTTAATCATAAAATCCTTGGCAGTTTCCAAATCTTGATCCAGATAAATAGCCCCCAGAAGTGCTTCAAAGGCATCTGCCAGTAGGGCGGGGCGCCTTCTACCTCCTGATAATTCTTCCCCCTTACCCAGGCGGAGGAATTTGCCCAGTTGAAGCACTTGGGCATATTCCACCAGGGCACTTTCACACACCAAGCCCGCCCGCAGCCTGGTCAATTCACCCTCAGTGAGGTCCGGGTAATATTTATATAATAATTCACTTACAATTAGTTCCAGAACAGCATCACCTAAAAATTCCAATCTTTCATTGGATTGGCAGGTTCCCTGCTGCTCATTAGCATAGGAAGAATGGGTTAGGGCCTGTATGATGTAATTAGTGTTGGTAAATTTCATTTTTATTGCAGCTTCTAGAGCAGAAATATCCATTACAAGTTCCACCCTTTATTTAGCCATTATATTTGGAGATTACCACTACTGCATTATGACCGCCAAAGCCCAGGGAGTTAGAAATGGCATTGCGAACCTCCAGCCGGCGAAATTGATTGGGAACATAGTTGAGATCACATTCGGGATCGGGATAATCATAATTAATAGTTGGATGAACAATATTTTTACTCACAGCCAAACAGGTGGCAATCAATTCTATTCCACCGGCAGCCCCCAGGAGATGCCCGGTCATGGATTTGGTAGAGCTGATGGCCACCCGGTAGGCATGTGCGCCAAAAATCTTTTTAATGGCTGCTGTTTCAGATTTGTCATTATAATATGTAGAAGTACCATGGGCATTGATATAATCTATTTGCTCTGGATCTAGTCCGGCGTCAGTTAGGGCTTGTACCATGGCCTGGGCCGCGCCCCTACCTTCTGGTGCCGGGGCAGTGATATGATGGGCATCGGAGGTGGAGCTGTAACCTTTAACTTCGGCGTAAATTTTGCTTCCCCGCCGCCGGGCGTGTTCCAATTCTTCAAAAATTAATATCCCGGCTCCTTCCCCCATTACGAAACCGTCCCTCTCCTTGTCAAAGGGCCGTGAAGCCTTTTCCGGATTATCGTTGCGGGTAGATAGGGCCTTCATACTGCAGAACCCGGCCAGTCCCGAAGGAGAAATGGCGGCTTCACTTCCTCCTGTTACAACTATATCTGCTCTTCCTCCTTGGATCATGCGTAGGGCCTTCCCCGCAGCATCTGTACTGGATGCACAAGCTGTAGTGACTGTTACGGAAGGGCCTTGAAACCCTAAAGCAATTGAAACCTGTCCAGCCCCCATATTGGAAATCATCATAGGAATAAAAAGGGGGCTGACCCGGGCTGCTCCCCGTTCATGCAGTACCCGACATTGCCTCTCAAAGGTCCCCAGGCCACCTACTCCGGCACCTAGCACAACCCCACAACGCTCTTTGTTAATATCATCAAGATTTAAATTAGCATCTTCAATAGCCAACTGACTGCCAGCTACTGCAAATTGGGCAAATCTGTCCATACGCCGAATATCCCGGCGTTCCAGGAAATCTTCCGGTTTAAAATTTCTGACCTCACCGGCCATCTGGCTATTGAAATGGGTGACGGGGAACTTTTCAATCTTCCTGATACCGGAACATCCCTCCTGCAAACCCCGCCAGTACTGTTCTTTTCCAATGCCAATTGGTGTAATGGGGCCCAGCCCTGTAATTACCACTCTTTTTTTCACATTCTTCACCCCGGATTAATCTTAAAAAATCCTGCAAATAATAACACTACCGGATAATTTTTAAGTTTAGAAGAAAGTCCCGTAGTTTTAGGCTACGGAACTAGAAGCACTGCATTACAAATTTGCCCTTAGATATTCTACCGCATCTCCTACTGTCACAATTTTCTCAGCCTCTGCATCCGGTATCTCCAGATCAAACTCTTCCTCCAAGGCCATTACCAGTTCCACGATATCTAGGGAATCAGCATCAAGATCATCAATAAAGGAACTCTCCGGCTCGATTTCTTCTTGATCTAGGCCAAGCTGATCGGCGACAATACTTTTAACCTTTGCCAAATAATCCACTTTTTCACCCCCCTTCACCGGTCAAGAAATAGTTTTTAGCTTACTATTTAGCACTATCCCCAGCCCGTAGGTTATGAAGTTTCTAAATAAGGTAAATTTGCTGGGCAGACATCCCGGTGGGGGCATTGCCCAAGGTTCTTTATATGTCTACATATCTAAATAGCCAATCCCCCATCCACCCGAATTACTTCCCCGGTAATATAACCGGCTGCTGGCGAGGCTAAAAAGGCAACTAACCGGGCCACATCAACGGGGGACCCCGGACGCCCCAGGGGAATGCTCTGTTTATAATGCTCCTGAACTTTTTCCGACAAGGAAGCCGTCATTTCAGTAGCGATAAACCCAGGAGCCACTGCATTCACTGTTATGCCCCGGGACGCTACTTCTTTGGCTATAGCCTTGGTAAATCCAATGATACCCGCCTTGGCTGCTGCATAGTTTGCCTGGGCTGCATTGCCCGTCAGGCCAACCACAGAGGATATGCTAATTATGCGGCCACTTCGTTGTTTGAGCATGGGACGCAGGCAGGCTTGAGTGCAGTTAAAAACTCCTTTTAAGTTTACGGCCAAGACTTGATCCCACTCCCTTTCTTTCATCCGCAACAAGAGGTTATCTTTGGTAATACCAGCATTATTGATGAGGATGTCCAAGGAACCGTATTTTTGCTGGGCCACCTTAGCTAAGCCAGCTGCCTCCACGGAATTTGCCACATCGGCCTGGTAAATCATCGCTTCCCCGCCACTGTTTACTATTTCCGCAGCTACCTTTTCAGCATTCCGACAACTTTTGGAATAATTTATTACCACCCGGGCACCCCGCCGGGCCAGCTCCAGGGCAATGGCACGCCCGATACCCCCGGAACCGCCGGTAACTATCGCAACCTGATGGGTTAATGCCATTTTAAACAACCTCCCCCAAATAATCAAGGGTCTTGGCCAAGGAAAGAGAATTATAAATGTTGAGGATAGTGGCGCCGGGAATAGTCCTGCGAACAAAACCAGCTAGGGATCTTCCCGGACCAATTTCAATGTAAATATTGATGCCATCGCGATGGAGTCTGGACAGGGTTTCTTCCCAAAGTACAGGGTTACTCACCTGTTTTACCAATGCTTTTTTTATATCTTCCTTCATTGTCAGGTAATTGGCATTTACATTGGCAACTATAGGCACTGCAGCATCATTAATGTCAATTGTCATTAATTCCTGGGCCATTTTCCTAGCCGCTGGTATCAATAGGCGGGAATGAAATGGAGCACTCACCGGAAGCCTTACCACCCGCCTGGCTCCCGCAAATCGGGCCAATTCTGCCGCCTTTTCCACGGCTGCCGTCTCACCGGTAAGAACTATCTGCCCGGGGCAATTATAGTTTGCCGGTTCCACTACCCCATGGGTCCCGGCTAGCCTACAGACCTCAACTACTTCCCGGCGCGCTAGGCCTATAACTGCGATCATGGCCCCCTTTCCCGGTGGTATGACTTCCTGCATAAACTCCCCACGCTTCCTGACCAGAGCCACCGCCGTCCCGCAAGAAATTGAACCTGCTGCCACCAGTGCCGAATATTCCCCTAGGCTAAGTCCAGCCACAGCCGTGGTGGGCACTTGGGCCCGGCCCCGGAAGGCGGCCAAACAAGCCAAGCTGACGGCTACAACAGCCGGCTGGGTGTTAATTGTCAGCATTAATTCTTCTTCCGGGCCCTCAAAACATAGACGGCCTAAGGGAAAACCCAGGGCATCATCTGCCTCCCGAAATATGGCCTTTGCCTCTGAATATTGTTCTGCCAATTCCTGCCCCATCCCTATATATTGAGCACCTTGGCCGGGAAATAAAAGGGCAATTTTAGCCATTCTTTATACTCCTTTCAGGTCGGATAGGACCTTTTCCGCCCCTATGATTATTTCCTTTATAATTTCGGCAGCCGACATTTCTTTTTGTATAAGTCCGGCAATCTGACCGGCCATGACGGATCCATTTATTACATCCCCATCCTGGGCCGCCATCCGGAGCTTTCCTATACCCAAAGCCTCCAGTTCTTCCCTCGGAAGGCCGGAATCCTCCCATTGTTTAAATTCACGGCTGAAACGGTTTTTAAGAATTCTAACAGGATGCCCTGTACTGGCACCGGTAACAACCGTGTCCCTATCCCGGGCCTGAAGGATTTTATTTTTAAAATTGGGATGCACAGTACATTCCCGGGCACACACAAAGCGGGTGCCAATTTGTACCCCCTGGGCACCCAGGGCCAAGGCAGCCGCCAAACCACGCCCATCGGCAATTCCCCCGGCAGCTATGACAGGTACATCAACAGCATCTACAATCTGGGGCACCAGGGCCATGGTGGTCAATTCCCCAATATGGCCACCGGCTTCCATGCCCTCGGCTATTACCGCATCTACCCCCAGACGGGTTAAACGTTTTGCCAGGGCCACCGATGGGACTACTGGAATAACCCTGGCACCGATGGCCCGCAAACCGGGAATGTGTTTCCCCGGATTACCGGCCCCGGTGACAATTACCGGTATTTTTGCCCTGATGACTGTTTCAATAATTCCATCCACATGGGGAGATAAGTAGTATACATTGACTCCGAAGGGTCGATTCGTATAAGCCTTGGCCCTTTGGATTTCTTGTTCCAGCAGTTCTGGGGGCATATTACCTGCCCCAATAATACCCAGCCCCCCGGCATTGGAAACGGCAGCAGCCAGCTCAGCCGTTGCAACCCAGGCCATGCCCCCTTGAAGAATAGGATATTCTATCTCCAGTAATTCACAGAGTTGTGTCCGCATTTACTTTTCCTCCAATTTCCCTTAAGTCCCCCATTTTATAACCGTTGCCCCCCAGGTTAAGCCTCCCCCGAAGGCCACCAAAACTAATATGTCATCAGCGTTAATACGGCCGGCAATGATTGCTTCATCCAGGGCCACTGGGATAGAAGCCGCCGACATGTTGCCACATCTATCCACATTAACAATTACCTGTTCCGGTGGCAGCCTTAAACGCCTGGCCACTGCCTTGATAATCCTATGATTTGCCTGATGGGGAACAAGAAAATCCACATCTTCCCGGGAGAGCCCTGAGCGTTGTAGGGCTTTTAGGGCCGCCTCCCCCATAATTCGAACCGCAAATTTGTACACTTCCGCCCCTTGCATTTCTATGTAATGTAATTTCTGCCTTACGGTATCAATGCTGGTGGGTTTACGGGAACCACCTCCCCGGATTTGTAATAACTCTTTGCCCCTACCGTCGGCCCCCAAATAATGGGACAATATGCCCCTATCGTTAGACACTGGGCCCAAAACACAGGCCCCGGCTCCATCTCCAAAAAGGACACATGTATTGCGATCCGACCAGTTTGTGATCTTGGAGAGGGTTTCGGCCCCAATGACCAGTGCTGTATCATAGGTTTTAGAAGAAATGAATTGTTCTGCTACGGCCACCCCATATAAAAAACCGCTGCAGGCGGCCTCCAAATCAAAGGCGGCAGCATTATTTGCCCCCAAGGCAGCTTGAACAATGCAGGCTGTACTGGGGAAGGGCATATCGGGTGTGGCGGTGGCCACTATGATCAAATCCAGTTCCTGTGCTTCTATTCCCGCCCGCTCCAGGGCTTGACGCCCGGCAGTCAAGGATAGATCAGAGGTGGCAATATCCGGGCCGGCAATATGTCGTTCCCGGATACCTGTTCTGCTGATAATCCATTCCGAGCTGGTGTCCACCATTGTTTCCAAGTCCCTATTAGTGATGATATTTTCCGGCAGGGTGCTACCTACCCCCAATATACCCACACTCCGTTTGTGGCCCAACATTTTTAGCCCCCCTCGGGTTTACGGATATTTTCAACGATCTTGGCCACAATATCTTTCTTGATAGCCATAACAGCCGCCCCAATGGCATTTTCAATAGCCCTGGCATTAGAACTACCGTGACCTATGATGCAGACCCCATTGACTCCCAGAAGGGGGGCACCACCATATTCTTGATAGTCCAAACTGCCCTTGAATTTATGAAAGGCGGGCAGGGCCAAGGCAGCTCCTAAACGGTTCCGAAGACCTAATTTCAATTCTTCTTTTAGCCTTATGGTAAAGGCCATGGCTAATCCTTCTATCATTTTTAAAACAATATTCCCTACAAATCCATCACAGACCACAATGTCTACAGCCCCAGCGGTAATTTCTCTGCCCTCCACATTGCCAACAAAATTTAGGGGCAATTTATCCAGGAGTGCATAGGCTTCACGGCTTAATTCATTACCTTTTTCTGGTTCACTACCTATGTTGAGGAGGCCAATTTTAGGGTTATGCACTCCCAAGACAACTTCGGAGTAAATGGCACCCATCTGGGCAAACTGGGATAAATAAAGGGGGGTAGCATCTGCATTGGCTCCGGCATCTAACAATAACGACATACCCCGGGTTGTAGGCAAAGGCGAAGCGATGGCCGGCCGTTTAATCCCTTTGATTCGACCCAATTGAAAGAGGGCTGCCCCCATGGTTGCACCTGTGTTCCCTGCCGATACAAAGGCTTCCGCCTTTCCTTCCTTTACCAGGCGGGCGGCTATTACTACCGAAGCTTGTTTTTTTTGCCGCAGTGCCCGTCCCGGAGATTCATTCATTCCAATTACATCTGCTGCTGGGACAATTTTGATTCTTTCCCCCACCGTATTTCGGAAGGGAGCCAACTCCTTTTCAATTTCTTCCGGCAACCCCACTAAAAGTATCTCCAATTCCCTTTGTGCAAGGGCCGCTACTGCTCCCCGTACCATTTCCCCGGGGGCATTGTCACCCCCCATGGCATCGACGGCAATCTTCACGGATTTAGCCTCCTTACTAGGTCAGAGAAACCAGGATTAGTTTGGCTCGAAACACTTCTTTATCCTGGTTCCTTGTTCTCACCCAAATAAAATATTTGTTCCCACGCCTTCTCGTCACTTTGGCCTGGGCAACCAGCTTATCCCCCACATATACCGGATGTTTATATTTAATATTGGCAACACCGGTTAGGGCAACCTCCGCATCAACTAAGGCAATAGCCAGTGATTCAGCCTGGGCATAGATGTAGTGGCCCCGGACCACCTGGCTTTTTTCGAAAACCATGTCAGGTGTTGTTTCCAATAGGGAAAGGGCCCGCTGGCCCAGTTCCAACTCATAAAGCTCACCAACAATTTCCATGCCATTTAATGTTTTGAGTTCCCGGTAGGCCTTTTCAGCCATTTTTAGGGAACGTTTTCGCATCTCCGGTATTCCCAATTCCAAACGGTCCAAGCGGATAGTCTGTATGCTCACCCCAAATTTTAGGGCGGCTTCCTCATCGGTAAGAAAAGGATTGTCTTCCAACAGGGAAACCAATTTCTGCTGTCGCCGTTGTTTCCGTTGGGATCTTTGCGGCATCATTAGCACCTTCTCCTAATACCTGATAATAGAAGTATACTATAAATTCTTACCGGATGCAATGGGAACAGTGGCTGGAAAGGACTATAAAAACAAGGAAAACTCCCCCGGAAAGGGGAATTTTCTTGTTTTACCCTTTATAAGTTGTAATATTGTTGGCTAATCTTTTTTAGCCACAACTCGGTAATTTTTGTAAAAGCCGCAGTTGGGACATACCCGATGGCTGAGTCTTGGTTCATGGCAGCGGGGGCATTCAA